>DASSXK010000733.1:0-9070 GCA_035703945.1 Ktedonobacteraceae bacterium
TGGGCGCGCTCTTTGCGGCGCTCTATCTGCATGAACACTTACCCATTCAGGGCTATCTCGGCGGCGGACTGGTTGTCGTAGGCGCAATTATCCAAACCTGGGTCACGTCGCAGCAGGGTCAGCAAGCCACGACGCTACGCCGATACCTGGCCTTCCATAATTATCGTTTAATCGGGATTATCGGCCTGCCGCTTCTGCTACTCAGTCTTGGCTTTCTGCTGCTCTACGGCCTGGGAGGTTTTCCACCGAAGCCGGTACAAGAATTGCTGGCACTCTGGCCAATGTTACCAGCCTTGAGCAGTCAGGGACAAGAAACCTTTGTCTTTCTGCTCTGGGTTCAGGTCGGTTGCTGGGTAATTGCCTGGCTGGCTTTTGGCATCATCGGGGTACTCACGGCGTTTCGGTTGGCACATAAGCTGCTCGAACTTGGCGCTGTACCTGCGGCATCAATGGAACAAGCACCAAAAGCGCCGCTGATGGCACAGTCATACCACGAGCAGCGGCAACAACGACAATATGCACTACAGGAACAACCAACACAGCCGTTACCAGGGGAGCAGCCCTGGACAATGCCAATCTCGGCAAGTCTGCAACGCAGACGCGAAAAGGCCCTGATCCAGCAGCGGCGCCAGAATCGCCTGCAACGCCTTGGCGCAACCGATATCCGAGAGCAAGTTGATTGATAGCGCGAACAGAGAAATGAGGATAGCATGAAACAGGATCATACAGGGGCTTTCAGCATTATCCTGATTGAAGCAACCGATGACAAAGAGGCGTTGAAGCAAGTGGTGGGCGAACAAAAAAAACCGATTGTCATCGTTCTACCCGAAAAGACAAAAGCGTTTCAACGGCCTGAAGATTTCAGCGACCTCAAATATCTGAAACGCCAGCTTGATACTTCAATCAGCTTTGTGATTCCCTACAGCGAATACCTGGCCCTGCTGGCAAGCCGCCAGGGTTTTCCCGTGTATACCTCGACCGAGAGCTTCACCAAGGCCCTGGCCCAGGGGCATATCGTCACGCCCTCGCGCAGCAGCAGAATCACGGTTCCGCTGTCGCCAATGGCACCGGTCGGGCGGACCTTCTCCAGTCCGCTGCCACCGTTAGAGACATTCACACCACCGCCGCCACCGAAAAAAAAGAAATCATTTCCCTTTCTGAGCCTGATCCTGGCCCTTATAATCCTGGTCATGGGGAGTTCGACGATTGGCTATGTTCTGTATAGCACCCATCAAATGCCTGATATTCCCGGCCTGAATAGCTTCAATGCGCCCGGACCGAATGGAACGAGTCCCAACATCGTCGCTCCCGCGCCCATCAAGATCGTCGGACATGTCTACTTCCAGGGTAGCGGGCAAATCAACGAGCTTACCAACCAGGGCATCAATGACGAGGTTCAGGTCGAACTGGACTCCCTCAACAAGCCCACGCCAGGCAATAGTTACTACGCCTGGCTGCTGAGCGATAAAAACCTGAGCGATATCCATTCGATCCTGCTCGGAACCATCAACGTCGTTGGAGGCAAGGGCCAGATGCAATATGGTGGGGATGCCCAGCACACCAACCTGCTGGCACTCTACAGTCGCTTCCTGGTGACGGAAGAGCCAGGAAACGTCGTTCCGCTGGCCCCTACACCGGATCAGCAGAGCTGGCGCTATGTCACCGAATTCAATCAAACGCCCAACCCGAACGACACGGTCCATCACTTCAGCATGCTCGATCATCTGCGTCACCTGCTGGCATCCGATCCGACCCTGAACAAGCTCAATCTTCCCGGTGGACTGGATAACTGGCTGTACCGCAACACCAGCAAGCTACTGGAATGGTCCGATAGCGCACGCGACAACTGGGGCGAGGGTCAGAATCCGCAACTGCTTCGTCGGCAGGTCGTTCGCATCCTGGATTACCTGGACGGCGTGTCTTATGTCAAAAACGACGTTCCACCGAACACGCCGCTAGAAGTGCCTGCCCGCAACGCTCAGGTAGGGATTATTGACTTCGCCGGTGCCGATCAGCAGCCACCGAGCTACCTGTACCACATCATCACGCACCTGAACGGGATGGTCCTTTCGCCCGGCGCGACGATCCAGACACGCGAAACCGTCGCCCAGATTATCACCGCTATGAATAACATCAAAGCCTGGTTAGCAAAAGCCCGCGACGATGCCAAACAACTGGTAAAGATGAGCGATACCCAGCTCCTACAGCCCCAGGCCTTGACGCTGCTAAACGACCTGAGTACCCAGGTCAATTACGCCTTCTCCGGTCAGGTCGATCCAGTAACCAATCAGGTACAGGGTGGAGTCGTCTGGATACATCGAAAAGTCCAAACACTGGTGAATTTGAATATTACAGCGTATAATAGCTCAACAAGCGCTATTCTATCCGGAACGATCGCCAGAAGAAGATCCTAACGAAAAATGTCATTGAGCTGTCACTGTGCCTGACCGCCCGTATAATAAACAATTGACAGAACTCTGCTATATTCTATAATAGAACTTGAGGCATGTCGTCCGATGAAATTACGCACCGTTGTACTCAGTCTCCTGGGGGCAATCATCATCAGCGGCGTGGTGGCTGGATTTTTTCTTCCTTCCATCATGGCCGCTCTAACCGTTATTCCAGCAAACCAGCAGGCGGCAACAACACCCAACGTCGCCAAACAGACCCAGAATACCCCGCTGCCTGGCCAGACACCAACCCCCACGATGCCTGCCACCACCACAGGCAAGCCGGTAGCGCAAGATAACTTTCAGCGAGCCGACCAGTCGCTATGGGGCACAGCCTCCGACGGCCAAAACTGGCAGGGGGCAGCGAACCAGAGTCAGAGCTTTTCAATCGCCAACAAGGCTGGTCTGATCCAGGGTCAGGGCTTCTTTGATACGACGCTAGGCGGTCAGCAGGCCGATGCCGAGATTCTCTTCACCAGCTCGCTCTCCAGCTTTCAGCAGGCCAATATCGGAGCAGTTCTGCGCTGGCACGATCCCAATAACTGGTATAAAGCCTATCTCGACGGACAAAAATTAATCATACTGCGAAAAATTCAGGGCGTCGTGACACGGCTCAGCGACTTCAACTTCCCCGCCACGCCCAATACCAGCTATGATCTGCGTTTCCAGGTTGCGGGTAACAATCTGGCGGCGAAGGTCTGGAGACATGGAGCAACCGAACCTGCCAATTGGATGGTTATCGCCCAGGACCACTCTCTTACCACAGGTCAGGGAGGGATACGCGCATTTATACAGCCCGGCATCACCATCAAGGTTCAGGCCTTTTTGGAGGATACCATGATAATGCCACCAAAATAGACTACATTAGTTATATTGCATAGACGCCGGAGGTACATAACCGTAAGCAAACCCATTTGCTAGAAAAGATAGAGTGGTGAGAAAATGATCGAACGCATAAAAGAAGTGTACGTCGCACATCACTGGCCGAAGTTAGCGGCCAGTCTGGCGTTGCTTTTATCTGGCATTCTCCTCTTTCGGTTGGAAGGGGGCTTCCCGCCCCTGGCCTGGTTGTTCCTGTTTAAGGTTCTGCCGCAGCTACCAACTCTGTGGGCACAGCACGGGTCCGCGACTTTGTTGCCGCTGCTTGGCTTGCTCGCCCTCTCGCTCACCCTCTTGATTCTCTGGGTGCTTTTTGTGATGCTGCAAATCATAATCTACACCGACTGGTGGCGCACGCTACACACACGTCCGCTGGCCCCTGCCAGGGGTAGCGACCGCTTTAACTGGCAGCCAGAGTTGTCTGGCAACCTCTACAATGCAGATGACGCAGAGGACTTCTCCGATTTCACCGTCCCTCAGGGGAGAAATCTGCAAGCGGAGGAGTTCTACGAAGAGGAGGATGAAGAAGAAGCATACCGCCCGTATCCTCCGCCGTCGAGGAAGCAGGACAATCCCTATCTGCGTCGAAAAAACGATGGTTTTCCAGGGACACGCCCGGACCCGATCACCACGCCCGAGCCGCCATTTACCACATCCCGACCCCGTGCAACCGAGCAAACACGGGCAAGCTATCAGCCTCGTGCGCTCTCAAATCCGCCAACACAGCAGGCTCCTGCTGAACCCACATCGCTGACACGTCCCCAGGCTCAGTCGCGCAAAAACCAGAACGACCAAACCTCCAAACGTCCGATCGCGCTGCCTCCGACCAACTATGCCAGTCGGCCCCTCCCTGCTGCCTCCAAACCGGAGGGTCAGAAAGATGCAACATCCAGCCGCAACGGTTCAAAGCCGCCCGTCCCTGTGCAAGATATATCGACAATTGACCCGAATCAGACACAGCCAATAGAAGACGACCTCAAGACCGATCCTCGCACGAAGGCTGTGCTGAGGCCTCACAGCAATCAGACAATGCAGGAAGCGCAGACGCCGCCCTCGCTGCCAGTTACAAAGCCGCCCCAGGCGCTCTCGATGACCAGACCCACGAACCGCAAGGCCTCGGACAAAAACGAATCTGGCAAAACTAAATCGACCAGACTGCTTCCAGCGGGTCAAAAAGCCCCAGAAACCGATCAGATGCTTGCTGGTAGCGTAAAGCTCTTCTCAGGCAGTCGCCTCGATCCGGGCCGAGCGCGCAAGCACAAGCCCAACGAAGACAATCTCGTCTGCTTCCAGGGGATGCACTCGACCTCCAACGGTATGCAGCCCTTCGGCCTCTACGTCGTCGCGGACGGCATGGGAGGACACGCCAACGGACAGGAAGCCAGTCATATTGCCATCAGCGAGGTCAGCAATGGTATCTTCGCCTCATTGCTCCAGAACGATGCCAGATTCGAAGCCTACGCCACACTGTTGACCGAAAGCATCCAGCAGGCCAATCACCAGCTTTTCCTGCGCAACAAGGATCAAGAAGAGTTGATGGGCACAACCATCACTGCCGCCCTGGTGGTCGGAATGGACGCCTACATCGCCAATGTTGGGGACAGTCGAACCTACCTCTACCGCAAAGGTGCCGGCCTTCGGCAGATCACACGCGACCACTCCATCGTGGCCCGCTTTGTCGAACTGGGAACAATCACGCCGGACGAGGTTTATTCCCATCCGCTACGTAACCAGATCTATCGCTGCCTGGGCGAGCAGGCAACCGTCCAGATTGACTCCTTCACAACGAAGCTCCAGAGTGGGGACAAACTGCTCCTCTGTTCGGATGGTCTCTGGGAGATGGTGCAGAACCAGGGTATCCAGCAAATCTTTGAACAATCGGGCAGCGATCCCAGGCGAATCTGTGATGAATTCATTCAGGCCGCCCTCGACGGTGGTGGAGACGACAACATCAGCACAATCATCGTCTACATCCAGCAGGTCGGGGCCGAGCAGTCAACCAACTCAAAGCCCTTGCGAGCCAAAGTCTGGCCCCTTGAAGAAGGCATCGACGCCATCTAATCGACACCATCTAAAAGAGGTCCAGGAGACCATGTCTCCTGGCAGGAGTTTGAGGGCAGCGCCCTCATCGTACCCTTTACCCTTATCCCAGGGCGCAATAAAAAAGCGGCACATCCTCCCCGCCCCATTGCAGAGAGTGCTGTGCCGCTCTTGATTGCGCCATCCTAGCGCCGTCTGCGATCCTCATGATCGCGATTATTGATCAGTTCCGTAGGAACTCCCCCCTCCAATGAACCCGACAAAGGACCAGAATACCCATGCGGAGTCGGCGTTTCCAGATCCGAGTAAGGGCGAGGACTCTGATAGGCCGATTTGCCATTCAATAATCCATTGCCATTCCCACTCCCATACCCATTGCCCCGACCATTCCCGTTGCCATTGTGCGCCCCGGAACTCGCCTGCTCCGCCTGGAAACGTGCCATCTTCTCCTGCACAACCTGCCGTGAGTTAGACTGTGTCCGTGGCGTCGGCAGAGGCGTTGGCAGCGAAGTTGGCATCGACTGCGCCCGCTGCATCACCGGCTTCACAACCGAATCGGAAGGATGCGAGATAGCTCGCAAGCGTAAGGCGATCAGCAAGCGGTTGACCTCAACCAGATCATTGCAGGAATCAGGGATCACAAAGCCGTTTCCACTCCAGTGCCGCTCAAGCGCCGTGCTTAGATCTCCAAGCGCCCGCGTCAACTTCTGGGCGTGCTCGTTGGTCTGCCAGAGGCGGATCAAACGCTCACCCATCAGATTCAAGCTAGCAGCCAGGGGAAGCAACTCACCACTAGTCAACTTGGCCCGCACCCGCAGGTTGCCATTTGCCAGATTGGCCTGGACATCCTTCAAGTGTTCAATTCCCAGTTCCAGTTCGGTGCTATGCAAGGCGATCTGACGCGACTGCTCTTCAATCCGTCTGTTCGCCTTCTCCAGATTCGCAAGGGCCTCGGCCTGGCGTTTTGCCAACTGAATATTATCGCGCAGGGTCAAGATTTGCCGCACCACCACCAGCGCCACCACGCTAAAGGTCACAATCAGCAGTACCGGGCGGATCGCTCGCTGTCCCGGGTCCACAGAAAGCACATTCAGGCTCAGCACAATCAACAGGACTCCCAGCAGAATATAAGGCAACAACTGCGCCGGGCCAAAATTCATCCGCTCCTTACGAAGCTGCATTCGAACCTCCAACATTTCAATTGATGTGACAGGTATGAACCGTCTCATATGCGCAGCCAGCCCGATCGTCAACATACCCAGAGGCCAACCCAGATCCAGCCACGTTGCCTCAACATAGCTCCCGGCATTGTTCTGCACATTAAAGACAAAGTCAGAAAAGACAAAGAAACATAAACCCGCACCCAACACCATCAGACTTGTACGTCGAGCCGTGGCCTGATAGGTACGCCCGGAACCGCGCAACAGCAAGAACACCACGCAGCTCAACAGCGCTGTATCCGCGATCGGATAGTATAGACCCAGGAATTTCGCCAGATTTGCTTCTCCAGGTGCCTGCGCCAGCGAGCCCAGCAGCAGGAACCAGGCGATCGCCAGAATTGAGCCCATCGAAACCAGGCTATCCAGGAGCAGCAGCGTTTGCTTATGACCCGCCCCCTCACCAGACGCAGGCTGCAATAACAGGCCCACGAAAATGAAAATCGGAAAAGCGGAATATCCGAAATCCGCGTACGAGGGAAATGGCTGCTGCCCCATCGAGATATAATAGCGCCAGAAACTCTCACCAAACCCCCACATGATGACCCCACATCCGATCAACAGCCAACCAAGCCGTTCGTAGCCAATCCAGGGCTCGTGCTGCTCTTTGTGACCAGTTCGTGTGAGCACGCTTGTTAAGGCAATGCTACCGCCGGTAAAAGCACCCACCACCGGTGAAAATTGTCCCACACGCAAAACGAAGTTTGAATCACCGAGGTGGAAGATAACGATTGCCAACATACAGGCACTCATCCAGGCCACAGCTTTTAGCAGCGTACGTGATGAAGAATTCAAAACCAACCTCCTACACCCGCTATAACTCCTCAAAAGTAGAGATAAAACGGACCCCAGGCTACTGGCCGGTTTGTCTCACGAACAATACCTGGACATAAGACACACCGTACTTAAGGAGTAAGTAGAGGTACCAGCGGCATCCTTACCGCCGCCTTCCCCCACGCCAGAGCCTGTAAAATCACAAAGATAGGAATAAAGATTTGTGCCAATGTTGTGCCGGTTAACTCAACTACTTCCCTTTCACGCAGCCTTCTTAACCATGCACCTGAAAACCATTTCAACCCAGAGTTTGTACGGCGGACACCAAACTTCCCCTCCAACCGCTCGCCTGGAAACGCGTGCTTGAATATCAGTCTTATACCTATAGTCTCCAGAATAGAGTAACTGACATTCACCGAGCTTCCTCCTTTGATCCTCTTTTACAAGTTCAGGCGTTACGACTGGTGCAACCACCGGTATAATCGCTGGTGCAACGACTGTCGCAAGGATTGGCGTAAGCACTGGCGTAGACACTGGTGCACACACAGCGGTACCTTTCTAACTCACTCCATCAATTTCTGTGATCGTTTATCTCTGCTCCCGTTCCCTACTTGTTCTGTTTCAATCCTCTTGAGCAAAGAAGCTAGTCATACGCTTTACTACTTTTTTATCTCGCCACCTCACCTCATTTGCAACTTCTGAGAGTAGTATAGAACTTCAGCCTTTCCAGGCAGTCCTATCTGACTCCTCTTGCGTTTTATGTCTTTTTTTTAAAAAATCTTGAGTTTGTATTTGTCTTATACCGTCTTACAATTAAAATTTAGTGTCTTTCCGCCTTCGGCGGACAAGCCCCTTGCAACCTTTTTGGCACACATTCGAGGCTGTGGCCCCTGCTGGCTATTAACTGACTCGGCAAGAAACCGCTGGGATGGCGTGGACAACGACGATGCTGATATTATCTACGCCACCGGCGTCCTGGGCTGCCTGGACCAGCATGGCGCTTACATGGGCGGGCTGGGCTTTTGTGCGCTGCATAATTCGCTCGATCTCGCGGTCCCGCACCATCTCCCACAGGCCATCCGAGCAGAGCAGCAGGTAATCATCGACCTGGAGCTGGACGGTAAACCAGTCAACTTCAACGACGCTCTGATCCCCCAGACCGCGATAGACCTGGTTGCGATCGGGATGGGTGTAAATGTCTTCTGCCGCCAGCCGTCCCTCTTCTACCATCTGGGCCACTACAGAATGATCGCGTGTCACCTGCGATAGGCCATTGGCGGGGCGGTACAGGTAAGTCCGACTGTCACCAACATTCACCACATAGGCAATCTTCTCCACAACCAGGACGGCTGTTACCGTTGTTCCCATCCCGACCCCTAGCTCGTTTGCCCGCTGATAGACTGCCTTATTGGCCTGTTGCACACCCTGCAACAAGACCCCAATCAAGGCCGCTTCGCTCAACTGTTTCATGTTCAAAAGATTATAAAGAACCGCATGGGTCAGGCGTTGTACGGCAATTCGGCTGGCCTCGCGTCCGTTGGCATGTCCCCCCATTCCATCCGCCACGATAAACAGGCTGAAGGGCAACAAACGTCCCTCAAAGGGACAGGTACCCTGAAGGGTTAAGACATTGTCTTCGTTGGGATTCTTATACCGCACCTTACCAACATCCCACCCAACCCCGACCTCTGTAGTCAGAGTAAATTCCGA
>DASSXK010000590.1:0-3076 GCA_035703945.1 Ktedonobacteraceae bacterium
ATATCGGGGCCAGGGTCCTCCTGCGGCTGCCAGAGCAACTCGGCCGGGGCCTCCACCAGAGGAGCATTTAGGAGCGGGAAAGAAAGCACATCAGTAGGCTTATCCTGCTCGCGATATTGCTTGTTCAAGTCACGTATCGACTCATCATCGGTAATTAACAAGGTTAACATAACTGCTTGTTGAATCCGTACTAGCTGTAATGTGCGCTGGACGAGTCCATCCAGATCAATAGCTGCAAGCATCTGGTTTAGCCTGGCGTTGATTTCATCGCTACCAGCGTTAACATACAGTTCAATTTGAGAATCTTCTTGCTGCATATCCCCCTCAAAAAGAAATAAAGTGATTGGGCAAAAAAGCGACCCCTACCTACCGGGCGGATTGAGAGCAATTGTGACCCTCGGGAACCGCAATAGATAGAGGTCAGTTATCTTTATGCTTTACGAGCGGCCTTACGCCGTCGTGCATCGGCTTTTCTCTTGCGGGCAACGCCTGGTTTCTCAAAATGCGCCCGGCGACGAGCTTCAGCCAGAATGCCTGCTTGTTGAATCTTGCGATTAAAGCGTTTTAATGCTGTTTCAAACGCCTCATGCTCGCTGACTTTTACTTCGGACATCTGGTACTTCCCCCCCCTCGCGGCCTGTATTTGGGCAGTGGCCTAACACCTTCTGCCTCAATGACCTGTTGGAAAATTATATGCCAGCAGGTCGGGAGTGTCAAGCTGGCTTCTTGGTTTTCTTCTCGCGACCGGCGTTGCGTCCGAAGGCCACGAGGAAGACGATGAAGCCCAGTACCAGAATACTGGCATAACTGATGGTCCTATCCAACAGGACAGAGGCGCTGGCGAGATTGGTGATATTAGATGTGTGGCCAGCCACAAAGATCACCATCGGAACCAGGCCAAGCTCGACCAGACCAATCCCTCCACCTGTGGCTGGAATGGCCGTCAGGAGTGCCTCTCCCAGGCCGATGAAGAAACCGGCGGCGACGATATGGAGCATATCGCCTCCAATCAGATTGAGAGCGAGTGCGACAAAGAAAAAGCGCATTGACTCGCAGAACCAGGTTGCAACCGTTAGCAGGGTCAGGGTTGGCAGGCGGCGGAAGGAACCAAGTGTACCCTCTTGAAAATGATAGTACTGGTCGCGAAAACGCGCCGGGACCAGGCGAGCAATCTGCTCACGGAAAATGCGTAGCACAAAGAGACCGATCACCCCAACGATTACCGCGCCCAGCAAGATCTCCAACGAGAGCTGGATGCGGGGTGGGAGATTCTCCTTCAGGCTGACAATGATTGCTGCGATAAACAAAATCAGCAACACTATCAGGTCTAGCAAGCGTTCGGCAATGACAGTACCAAAGCTGCGCGTGGTTGAAACATCGGTTTCTTGATGGAGCAGGTAGGCGCGATAGAGGTCGCCCAGTTTAAACGGGACCACCACATTCGCGAACCAGGAGATGTAGATGATCTCGGTCATCTTCCAGAAGCCGGGTAGCTCGACCCCGTTCTCTTTGGTATAGCCGACATTCTGGAGTAAGATGCGCCAGCGAACTGCGCGGATCGGGAATGAGAGGTAATATATAACAAAACCTGCCAGGAGAAAGAGCAGATTGGCCGAGCGCATAGCCTGCCAGGTTTTAGCTGGATCGATATTTGCGGATTTGACTGCAAAAGCCAGGACGATGATGACCACTACCAGCGGTACAATTGTGCGCCAGTTCAAAAGACGCTTCGTGAGTGAGAGTTGATCGCGTGTGATCTCCTCCGGTGCGGCAGCGTCTTCGATTTCGGGTATCAGGTGTTCTTTTTCTGCAAAGGCGATGGTATTTTTAGCAACAACATCAAGCTCATTATCGTCAGAAGAAGAGTCTTCATTTGAATCATGCGAATTGTTGGTAATCAAAATGAACCTCCAAACGTCCCACTTATGATGTCACCTCCTGAAGACGGATGAGCGATACGATGAGTAACGCAATCAGACTGGTGATGCTGTGGACATAGAGATTATCGACAAAATTATGCGTAGTGACTGCGACAAGCGCGGCAAGTATGCCGATTGCCAGCGCCCGGTCATTGAGCGCGTGTTGAAGTCGGGTGGTTGGTTTACACAGGATGCGTACCAGCGCGAATCGACTTGTAAGTGGTGGGGTAATTTGATCTTCGGGCGTTTCAAATGGATAGGTGCGTTTACGCCTCTCTTTGAGAGCCAGATAGTAGCGATTGATGCTTCGATAGGCTTTTCCGCTGGCGACGAAGATCGAGATTAGAAAGAACAGGTAGACGATCAGGCCAATGATGCCAGTTTCGGCCGCGATATTAATCAAATAGTTGTGGGCATGTCCCAACGGATTTACAAAGATTGTCACGTAGTATAGAGGGTAGCTATCGGGATAATTTCCGATGCCTACGCCCAGGATGGGATGGGCCCAGAACATCCGCAGTCCGGCGATCCAATGTGCCAGGCGTTCGGCCGTTGAAAAGTCTGCCTGGCTGGGGGCTGAAAAGGAGAAGTTTGTCAGACCTAGAATTTTGAGGACCGGCGTGAAGAGAGATTCAGGAAGCAGACCCATTAAACCGGCTTCAATTGCTCCGATTACGGCAATAATCGCCAGGCGAAAGAGCGGACGGAGCTGCACGATTCCCAGGCTAACAATTAAAATGATGGCGGCACCGATCGCGATTTCACCTCCACGTGATTGGGTCAGAGCCTCCGCGACCAGCAGCAGGAGCGTGGCGATGCCAGCGCAGGTGCGAGATTTCCAGCTTCCTCCCAGCAGTGTAATTGCCAGCGCGATACTGAGGGCTATATTGATATAACCGGCATAAGGATTCGGCTGACCAAAGCTACCGTAGACGCGCAGGCCCGCATTGCCGCGTAGAAATGCCGTTGGTCCCAGATTGAAGAAATACTGGGTGTAGCCATAGAACGCCTGTGAGAGAGCCGCCAGAATAGCGATAGTGATCAGTAACCAGATCTGACGACGTGTTTTAATATATTGCAGCCCCAATAGCACAATCGTGGTGAACTCAAGCCACTTGGCGATTTCCTTCAAGCTGTCGCTGATGCTGGTCGCGACC
>DASSXK010000639.1:0-5914 GCA_035703945.1 Ktedonobacteraceae bacterium
TTGAAATGCTGGATAATGTCTACCAAACGGGTGAACCAGCTAGTTTCACAGAAATGGTTTCGTTTCTGGCCGCTGCCGATGGCAGCTTGATCGAGCGTTTTTTTGATGGGGTTTTTCAAGCCTGGTATGATGCTGATGGGAAGATTGCAGGGGTGATGAACTTCGCCGTAGATGTGACGGAAAAGGCGCGTGCCAGACAGCAAATCGAGGACTTAGCCACAGAGTTGCAACGCAAGCAGGAACGGCTGGTACAGATCAATGAGGAACTTTTGTGTCAGCGTGATGAATTAAGCGCGGTCAACATTGAACTGGAGCATTCGAACCAGGCACGTAAGAGGTTTCTCTCAACAACTTCGCACGAATTACGCACGCCATTAACCTCGATCCTTGGGTTTAGCCGGATCTTACTGCAAAATGCTGAAAACGCCAATTGGAGTACGCAGGAAAAAGATGCTCTGGTACGTATTCTGAAAAACGGTGAACATTTGCTTGCCCTGATAAACGATGTGTTGGATCTCGCACGCATCGATTCTGGACGAGTCGAGATTACCACCAGCCAGGTCGAAATCCGACCCTTGTTTACTTCAATCCTCGAAGATATGCAGCCTTTGGCGCAGGAGCGTGGACTTATTTTACGAATAGAGGTACTGCCAGAGGTCCAATCGTTACAGACAGATGGTGTGAAGCTGCGCCAGATCCTCCTGAACCTGGTTGCTAACGCCATCAAGTTCACTGAGCGAGGTGAGATCATTATCAGCGCGACCCGGACCACCTGTGCTGCCTCCACAAAGGAATGCCTTGCTCTCGCGGTGGAAGATACTGGCATCGGTATTCTACCGGAGCACCACGAACGCCTCTTTGAGTCCTTTTATCAGGTAGATGGAGGAAGTTCACGTCGCTTTGGAGGGACGGGTCTGGGATTGGCGATTGTCCATCAATTGACAACGCTGCTTGGAGGAACGATCTCAGTCGCCAGTGAGCCTGGCAAGGGCAGCACCTTTACCGTGACATTGCCCTGCGAAATCGAGTCGAGTCAGGTGACGCCATAAATCCTGTGAGCAAGCTGCTGCATGCCATGCAGCAGCTTAAGCATGAAGAAGAAGTGGGCTCTGATTGCTAGGAAAGCGGAGAAAGTGGCACCAAACGTGCAACCGTCGCAAGCAGAACAGGGAGATCGTACGGTTTGCTCAAGAAGCTCTCAATGCCCATATGTTTCACCTGATCGCGGGCATTAATGTCCGCGCTAAGTATGACAACGGGGATATCGGGTCGTAAGCCACGGCGTTGGAGTTCTGCCATAAAAGCATATCCATCCATGCGTGGCATCATCAGATCCAGTAGAATAAGGTCCGGCGTAAATTGTGCAAGTCGATCCAGGGCGACCAGTCCATCCTCAGCTGTCGATACTTCATAGCTTTTCGTTTTCAGCACCCATTGTAGAAGCGTGAGTAAATCTTCATCGTCGTCAACAAGCAGGACGTGTTTGTTTATCATGACTGACCTTTTCTGTCAGATGTCCTGACTATTTCAATACTGCCTGATAAGCTTTCCATTGGTGCGCAAGAGCGTCGTTGCGAATTGTCTTTAAATAGTTGGATATAAATTGGTGAAGCGTAAAAAGTCGCACGAGTTTCTTTATTCATTGTACACGATGCACCAAATGGCAAGCCATTCACTTCGTTAACTGAACGCGCTTGTGAAGTTAGCAATAGTATTGCCAGCATCACTCCATCTGGGGAACTTCGAGCTCTGCCTATCTGGAAAGCGTTTAGTAGGGGCGGGAGCGCCGTTGCGAATTGTCTTGTCATAACGAGATATGACATTCCCTACTGATTGTGTCGTCTCAAAAATGAGCGACAGGCTGAATGATAGCTGCTTGTGATACGCGTTCTCTCTCTTTTGAGTAGTCCGTGAGATGGGCGGGGTAAAATGCTGTTGTAAGACTTCAAGAGCATGTGCCCCTAGCTTATCTGGAGGTCAAGTTATGATGAAGGAACGGGTTATATTACCAGCAATGCCTGTCAGAACTGGCTTCCAGTTCCATCTTTGGTGGTTTATCTTTTTGCTTATTATCGTCTTACCACTGTGGACGGTGATAAAGGGCTGGAGTATGGTTCTTCTGCCATCTGACTGCGCTCAAAGTGGAGACACCACCCATACTGGGGCAGTGGAGCAGTTCTGCTTACCCTCTCTTTCCCTCCAATATGGACAGGGTAACATGACAATAGGTCCGGATGGTGGTCTCTGGTTTGGAGAGATGAACAAGATTGGACACATTACACCCACAGGGAAACTGACAGAATTCCCTGCCCATCTCGTCACCAGTCCTATCGTTAGTGGCTCGGACAACAATCTCTGGTTCGTCGAGATGGATGCTCAAGGTGATTCTGTTCTGGTCCGGATGAGTCCAGACGGGAATAGGGATGTTATGAAGCGTGGGCTTGTAGGGCCGCCGACCCCGATTACAGCAGGACCGGATGGGAATATCTGGGTAGCAGGGGGCACAGGTCCTGAAGGAGAATCGAACCCTACCTACTATACCATTTTGAAAATAACACCGGCAGGTGAGATGACCTCCTACTCTCTGCCTCGGCCCAGCCAAACACTTCCAGGAACTTTACCTGGCTGGGGAGTCAGCCTGATATCAGGAGCCGATGGTGCCATCTGGTTTCTGGAGAATGTCTCATTAGCCAACGCTCCAACGAAGCAGGCCTTGCTCCTGGGAAGCATTACTCCCTCTGGTACGATCAAGCTGGCACCGGTTGAGGTTGATCGTGGGACTGCTCCATCAACCAGTCAAGGGGATGAATTGAAAGGCGCGATTACCGCAGGTCCAGATGGCAATCTCTGGTTTATGCGACACGATGGTCAGATTGGTCGTATCACCCCCTCCGGGGTAATCACATGGTTCCAGGTTCCCGGGCAGACTGTTCAGGAGCTACCCATTATTACCAAAGGAGCGGATGGCAATCTCTGGTTCTCGGCTCAGCCGGGCAAGCTTGGACGCATCACCCCCACTGGGGATGTGAAGCTGCTTCCACTTCCAGCGCAAACCCAGGTTGGTGGGTTGGCTGCGACATCGGATCATCACCTCTGGTTCCTCAATGCTGCCGAGACTCCGACCGGTTCGGTCTGGTGGGTACATATCGGGCGACTGACCATCTGAGCAGCCCAGAACGTCTGGAAAGAGGTGATGAAGATGATCTTCCAAGAATATAGCAAACAGATGCCTGAAGAGGAATGGCAGCGGACGAATCTCTTGTTGGTGATTCTCGGTATTGAGGTCCCATTGATCGGCGGCTTCTGGGTCTGGAACAACTATCCCTGGTCAAATATCATGTTTCTCTCTGTGGCTACTGGTGCTTTTTTGCTCCGATCCTGGTGGGCAATGTTGATCGTGCCTGTTGTCTTTGCCGTAGGTGTCGCGCTGGGAATCTTGCTTCTCCCCTTCATTCAGGGTGGATGGCCCGCATTGCAGGCTATTCTGGGGAGTGGCATGGTGGAAGGAATGGATTTCCTTCTCTTCCTGGGAACGCCAGCAGCCATTGTTTTGACCGCCTTCGGTGCTGGTCTCGGCGTCGGCCTCAATAGATTGATAAAGCGCAGGAGAGAGGCCAGTTAGTCCGTACCGCCGATCAGTATCGATCGTTACAATTTGTAACGATCCTACAATCTGAACCTCTCACAGAGCGCTTGACCAGGAGGGAATGCACTTTACTTAATGTGCACTAAACTGATAGCTGACACAAGGTGCGTCTATCGTATCGCGAAAAACCTCCTACTTTGATGTCATTTTGTGAAGGATTACGGGACTGGCATAAATTCCACCCCATCTGCGGCGATCTGATTCCCACTTTCTCCCGTCGCATTGGTTAGCAATACCTGACTGAGCTGGCTGGCCCGGAAGTAGTACGTGCCCAGGCCGACCCACTGCGCATGATTCCAGGATGAATCTCCGATACGAGATTCATCGACCTCAAGACTATGCTGGAGTTCAACTCCGGTATGGTTTGGGTCCGCACTAGAAATGGTATAAGTTGCCCAACCGCTGGTGGCATGATTATCATCTACAAATGCGCCGATCTCGTAGTAGCCATCGTGCAGGGTTGCCTGCCATTTCGAGGTGGCAGTAGCCACGCCATTCGTGGTTGAAGTCCAATGCAATCCACCATTGACATCGGTGCTGCTCGTAGCGCTGGCCCAGCTTCCGGTGCTGCTCCAACCCTTGGCTCCATCATCGATCACCGTTGCGCCGGGATAGGCGGCAAGTCCGGCGGAAGAGAGATCAGGAACGGCCTTGGTCGAGCCTGTCTGTGACAACCAGAGGTTGTAATCAGGTACAGTATTCGGGTCGGCGAACTTCCCAGTCCAACCATTTGGGTCAGTCGCGTTCCAGTATGGCAGGAAGAACGTCGAAAAATGCAGGTGAGGGCCGGTCGAGGAGCCAGTGGTACCACTGGTGCCAATCTGCCACTGAGTGCCGACTTTATCGCCTACTGCCACGTTGAGCATGCTCAGATGTCCGTAAACGCTCAATATGGTGTTACCATGATCGATCCCGACATAAAGGCCAAAGGCGCTCATATGGTTATTTGGATCATACCAGCCGGCGCGGGTGACAGTGCCAGCGGCTACACTGAGGACCGGTTCATAGTAGAAGTTATAGTCATACCCATTATGTCCGTCGTAGCAGTTCACACCTGTCTGGCATGAATAGACCGAGGCGCTGCCGGTAGAGGTGTACCCGTCATAGCGGACAAAATAATTATCGGTGACGTACCAGGGGCGGTCGTGATCAAAGTAGGAAACTATCCGACTTTTCATCGGTGTTGTTCCGTAGTAGGGTTGATACATAAAAGGAGCTGGCGCGACAAGGGCTGTGCGTTGCTGGCTCGATTGTGCGGAAGCCGTTGCTGAAAAAGCGGGTCCAACAAGCAGCAATAACACATTGGCGATCAATAGGATGAACATATATCTGGTTTTCATTGAATTGCCTTCTTTTTTGAATCTGTCCATACATTTCATCTGTCGATCAATCGAAGAAAAAATTTCGCCGTTGCGAAGCGTTTTGTAAGAGTTAACTAGCTGGTCGCGAAGACCTGCACACTTTGGATCGGTGACATATTATTAGATGCCGAAAATCCTTTAATCTGGCTGCCATTGCCCAGGGGTGCTGACCAATAGCTCACGGTTCCTCCTACACGTGTGTTCAGCGGATTGAAAGCAACGAAGGAAAGTTTTGAGCTATCCTGGCTCCAGTGAGGCTGAACGTTCATCTGCAAACCTGTCTGAGCGCTGGATGCAACTTGTGTTACTTGTCCACTTTGGACATTAGCAACAGAGACTGCCGTCTGAAGAGCCTGCATTTGCTGGTCGGCGACCTTTGACTGGAAATTGGTGCGGGCAATGAAAGCAATTTTCTGACTGTCAGGGGACCAGTTCAGATCATATCCATGACCTCCATCAGTGGTTGCCAGGCGGTGGGTCTGTTGCCCCTGGGGATTCATAACCCATAGACTTGCTGCCTGGAATGGTACCGAGCTATCAGTCAGGCGCTGATACGCGATCGTTTTTCCATCAGGGGACCATGTGAAGCGTGAGGCAATTGTTTGAACTCCTTGACTTCCACCGCTCTTCAGACCCATCAGGTGCGTTTGTTGGCTTCCATCGCTCTGCATTTCCCAGACATCGCTGCCTGAGTTCAGGCCTGGTGAGGTCGAGTAGATAATCTTTGAGCCATCGGGTGAAGAGCTGGCATCGACGATATACGCTGAAGGTACCCCGATATTCAAGTTTGTGAAAGACCCATCTGCGGCATCGACAATCCAGAGGCCCGGGTTCCACCCTTGCGCGGTAAAAGGCGCTTGTGGTCCTTGAGGCATGATCGCGCTATACAGGAAGCTGTGCCCGCTCT
>DASSXK010000676.1:0-11401 GCA_035703945.1 Ktedonobacteraceae bacterium
AGCACAAGTATACCGAAATTTCTCTGGGTATGGAAGGGCTCAGAAAGAAAGCGAGTGCGCAGCACCAGGTTCGCGGGAGAATCCTTCTGTGCAATTTTACCGATGAGCTTATCCCCAAAGCTGTGTCAGAGCCATAAGTTCGCCGAAACGGGGAGATATGCGTGATGAGTAGAAATTGGCGAAGTTATGGGTCAACCACTTTTACGCCCATGTCCTCGGCTGGGCCAGCCGCGATCCACGTGAAACGGCGGCGACTCAGCCGAGTTCTTGGGCCAGCCCGATGAGAAGTCCTTCAGGTCCACGGATGTAGCAGATCAAGCTCAAGGAACTGGCGGATTTACAGTCTATCTGACACCTGGGGCCGAAGCAGCCTTGAAGGACGGGTAGATGACATGCATTGCGCCCTCTTTACTTTTTGCGTTCCAGCAGCACAGCGGGAACCTGGCGTGTAATCTTCGCCTGTAGTTCAGCGAGAGACGGTATCTTCTGCACCTGAATGCGCCCGAGACGCTCCCCCTCCGCGCTATCGAGGACGATGGCTCTGGCCTCGAACTTCTCAGTGCCTAGCTCGACTGTCACATCTGGGTGCGCAACCAGGTTATGATACCAACCGGGATTGGTTGGCGCACCCCTGTTCCCGGCAAAAACGTAGATTTGACCGCCTTCGGACAAATAGACCAGCGGGCTGACACGCCGTTGGCCACTTTTTGCGCCCGTCGTCGTCAGCAAAAGTAAGGGAGCACCAGCGAATTGACCACCAACGTTGCCTCCCTTAGCGCGGAACTCTTCGATGATCCGACGATCCCAGTCGTTCCAATCATTTATCTGAGTCATAAAATCCTCATTTTCCTTCATTTTTTCTGTAGCGACACATTGTTGCAAATGCATCAATTTGTTACAATAGACAGTGTAGACTGGACTTAAACATAGGGCAAGCATCAATAATTGCCTCTTGTTACATATGCAACAAAGAGGGAAAAATGTCGCACGAAGAACAGACAGACTTGCGCATCCGGCGCACCCATAAATTCTTGCAAGATGCGATGATCGAACTGATTTCAGAAAAAGGGTTCGATGCCATCACAGTTGGCGATATTGCCGAACGTGCCATGATCAACCGAGCCACATTCTATCGTCATTATCTTGATAAATACGATTTGGTAGCAAAGATCTTTGAGGAAACAGCGAATCAGCTTGCGGAGAATATGCACCCTTTCAGCAAAGACACCTGGCAAAGTGGGATTGTAGAGCCGCCAGAGATCTGGATACAGTTATTTGAACATGTTGCCGAACATGCCCGACTGTATAGAGCGATGCTGGGGAAAAATGGCAGTTCGTGGTTTGCAGCCAGGATGCGTGAGCACACCGTAAAACTTATGCATGAGACCAAGAGGCAGTTTGAACAACAAGTGGAGCCCGGCGGCCTACGGATCGAGTCTACAGTGCCCCAGGAACTTGCTCTCACGCAATTATCTCATGTCCTGATCGGCACAATCGTCTGGTGGCTGGAGAGCCAAACGAACTATACTCCCAGACAAATGGCAACCTGGTTTCACCGCTTTACATTTTATGGCTATCTCTCCGCACGCGGCTATGATGCTCCTGTACCATAATTTAACGCAAATTTCCATCCTACAATTACTGTATTGCCATTCTCGTCTTTTCTTTTTAGATTTTGCGCAATTAAAATTCCCACCTGAAGTAATCCAATAATGACTATACGAAAATCGTAGGATTTTCATTTATTGCTTGCCAACATATTGTATCCGTAAACGTTTACGGGTACAATATACCTAGATGCATGACAATCTAAAGGCAAAAATCAAACTGTACATACTCCAAATTTCATTTCTCTGATCACACGTCATATCGATAAAAGAGAAGAAGAAGAATCCATGGCAAAAAAACTCACAATTCAGGACATCGCACGTTTGGGAAATGTCTCGATTGGAACCGTCTCGCGTGTGTTAAATAACAAACCAGATGTTGACCCATCGACGCGGGAGCGTATTTTGCGGATTGTCGAAGAACAGGGCTATGTCCCGAGCATCACGGCGGCTGGCCTAGCCGTGGGTCACAATCGCTTGATCAGTGTGTTAGTCCCTGCTCTGACCTGGCCGATGATTCCTGAACTGATGCGAAGTGTCGCCGAAATTGTGGATGATCTCTCCTATGAAATTGTACTGTACAGTATCAGTTCCTCCAATCACGAGCGCGATTGTGGGAAGATTATCGACCGCATCCTGGCGACAAAATTGACGGCGGGTCTGCTGGCAATCCATCCCGGTCAATCGGCGCAGCATCTGGTGGAGCTCCAAAAGCATCGCTTTCCAGTGGTCTTGATAGACGACCAGAATGCGCCTCCGGATGGGATTCCCTGGGTGGGGACAGATAACTATAGCGGGGCCTATGAGGCGACACGCCATCTGCTACGGCTTGGACACCGTCGGATCGCGACCATTCAGGGTCCGATGAAATTCAAAGTTTCGCGCGATCGCTACCAGGGATTCTGCGATGCCTTGCTGGAAGCTGGCATACCCCTGGACCCGGAGCTTGTGCTGGAAGGGGATTTTACGTTTGGGGGCGGGAAGAGATGTGCGCAAGAATTTTTCGAGCGACCTCTGGCAGAACGTCCGACAGCCGTCTTCGCCGGAAGCGATCAGACGGCCTATGGGGTCATCGCCGCCGCTGAAGTATGTGGGTTGCATATTCCAGACGATATCGCCCTGGTGGGCTTCGATGACAATCCTTCCTCGGCCCATATGCAACCGGCCCTGACAACGATTCGGCAGCCCTTTTCTGAAATGGGGCAACGCGCCATCAGGTTGCTTCTCAGCTCGATTGAACGCTCTCGCCCCGCCCACCAGAAGCGAATAGAGAATGGACAACAGGCCCATGATGTGATTGAGGAAGCCCAGCGCATCCAATTGCCAACGACCCTGGTGATTCGCGACTCCTGTGGCGCTTCAAGGAAGTACGCACTGTAGCGCAAACCTGAACAGGAACACGCTACTCCCTTTGAATAACGTGTTCCTGTCTGAACCCGGCTTATTCGCCCGCACCATAGAGGAAACAATTGGTCCAATGGCCGTCCCCCAGTTGGGTTCGTTTGGGGAAGCTCTGACGACAGACATCCATGGCATGAGGACAGCGTGGATGAAAACGGCAGCCGGTCGGTGGATTGATCAGACTGGGGATTTCACCCCTGGTTGTAACCTTCTGCAACCCCTTTTTACCCTGACTGAGATGCTCCGGATTGGGCGCAGCGGAAAGCAAAAGCTGGGTATAAGGATGCTTGGGGTCCTGCGTCACCTTCTCGCCGGGTCCACCCTCGACGACCTGTCCAGCGTACATAACCAGCAGATCATCAGAGAAATAGCGGGCGCTGGCAATATCGTGCGTTATGTAAAGCAGCGCCAGTCCCTCTTCATCCTTTAAACGGGCCAGCAAATTCAGAATATCCAGGCGGATAGAGACATCCAGCATCGAGACCGGCTCATCCGCCAGCAGGACCGTTGGACGAACCGCCAGGGCGCGAGCAATCGCGATGCGTTGGCGTTGTCCACCGCTCAACTGATGCGGATATTTCTGGATAAACTGTCTGGCAGGAGTCAGGCTGACACGATTCAACAGATCCAGCACCTGCTCGGTCACTTGCTTTTCAGTGCGGGCATGCCCATAAATGCGCAAGGGGCGCGACAGATGATAGTGAATATCGTGGACGGCGTTCAACGAGGCAAAGGGGTCCTGAAAGACCAGTTGAACCTGCCGATGATACTCACGCAGGGCAGACGAATTGCGGGTCAGTTTGATCGCCTTGCCTTTAAAAAGAATTGTGCCAGAGGTTGGATCATACATGCGGGCCAGCATACGAGCGATGGTCGTCTTGCCGCTGCCGCTCTCTCCCACCAGGGCCGTAACCTTTTTGGGGGTCAGCGTTAGCGAAGCATCCTCAACGGCATGAACCATGCGAATGTTCCCAAATAGATGCTGGCCAACCGGAAACTCTTTATTGAGATGCGCCGCTTCTAGAATCGGCTGCGTGAGATCGCGATCGGGCGGTACTTCCTGCGAAGAGACTACACTCATCGGATTTTTCCCTCCTCTGCCAGTGTCGCGTAACGCGCCGCAATCGCCTCCGAGCCTGCAACGTCGTCTTTATGATAGCGTTTATCATAAAGATGACAGGAAACCAGTCCGCCTTGCTCGGCATGTTCGCCTGGATGGACCGCTTGCAGGATGGGTTCAACCTTTCGACAGGCCTCAAAGGCCATCAGGCAGCGCGGATGAAAGGCGCAACCGGCAGGAACATTCCGCAGGTCCGGCGGCGAACCTGGAATCCCCCCCATCACGCGGCGGGGACCATGCAAATTTGGAAAGGCATTCAGCAAGCCATAGCTATAGGGATGGTTGGGGCGAAGATAAAGCTCCTGGCAACTGGCAAGCTCGACGATTTTTCCCGCATACATAATCGCCACCCTGTCCGCCAGTTCAAGCAGGAGGGAAAGATCATGTGTGATAAATATCAAAGCCATCGAGAATTCTTTACACAGGGCGCTGATTAATTGCAAAATATCACGCTGCACAACGACATCCAGGGCCGTCGTCGGCTCATCCATCACAATCAGCTCTGGATTGAGGGCCAGGGCGATCGCAATCACGGCCCGCTGTCGCATTCCACCGCTGAGCTGGTGAGGATAACTGGACAAGCGATCGCTAGCGATCCCGACAAGATTGAGCAGTTCGAGCGCCCGATGCTTGCGCTGCTCGGCACTCAGTTCCGGTCGATGTCTTTTGAGGACATCAATAATCTGCGCCCCGATGCTCAAAACTGGATTTAAGGCGTTCATCGCGCTTTGAAAAACAATTGATAATTCATTCCAGCGAAATCGACGCAACTGCGTTGGGCTCAAATCCATCAGATCAATCGTGCCCTCGGCCAGCAGCGCGTCCTCCGTATCTCTATGGATAATCGGAATGTCACGACCCTCAGGCACATGATAGAGGATCTGTCCACCAGTCATATAGCCCGGAGGACGCAGCAAGCGCGTGATAGCATACGCCATCGTTGATTTTCCGCAGCCGCTTTCGCCCGCCAGACCGAGGATTTCCCCACGTTGTAAGGTAAAACTGACATCGTTTACCGCGTGCACGACACCATTGGCGGCCGAGTAATCGACTTTCAGATTCTTCACGTCCAGCAGGGGTTTGGTATCGCCTTTCGTTTCCACGAAGAAATCACCTTCTTTCTTCTGTCTCCGTTGCTCTTCAGCGATAGCAAGGTGGCGGCTTGCTGAACCACCACCTTCTATGACTGCTACCTACTGGCCATCGCGCCAGGCAGCCAGGAGAGCCGCGTACCAGTGGCCGCTCTCCTTAATAATGCGCCGCTGAGTCGGATAGTCCACATAGACAATGCCAAAACGCTTGCTATAGCCCTCGGCCCACTCGTAGTTATCCAAAAGCGACCAGGCGAAGTAGCCACAGAGCGGTGCCCCCTGCTGAATCGCCTCGGCCGCGCACTCGATATGCGAACGCAGATAGTCCACACGGCGAGGATCGCTGATCTGGTCGCCGCCATCCCACTCTTCCTTAAAAGCCGCCCCATTCTCAGTGACATAGAGCTCAGGAATAGCAAACTCTTCATGCAGACGCATCAGAAGATCCCGCAAGATGTGAGGATAGATTTCCCAGCCCATCTCGGTGTAGCAAGCACCGGGAACAGGCATCACAATCGCGCACTGATCTGGCAAGGGTTGCTTCTCGCTTCCCCGCACAATTTGCCGGAAGTAGGAATTGATGCCGACAAAATCAACCGGCGTAGAAATAATCGCAAAGTCACCATCCTGTATCGGTGGTGCCACGACGCCCATATTCTCAAAAAACTTGTCGGGATAGCGTTGATGAAAAAGTGGCTCAAGGAACCAGCCATTGGTAAAATCATCGGAAAGGGCGACATCGCGCACCGTTTCGGGTCGGTCATCGGCAGGATAGATCGGGGTCAGATTCAGGGCAATCCCCACCTGTGATCGCTCAGAAATATTCGCTCGGACACGGGGAACAGCCAGACCATGCCCCAGTAACAGATGATGCGCCGAATCGATAGCCGCCTGACGATCCTGGAGGCCAGGGGCGTGTACGCCGATCCCATAGCCGAGCCAGGCGCTACACCAGGGTTCATTAACCGTCATCCAACCGGCAACACGATCTCCCAGGCGACGGGACACAATATCGGCATAGTCAGCAAAGGCATAGGCCGTATCGCGATTGACCCAACCACCCTCGCGTTGGAGAACTGAAGGCAGATCCCAGTGATAGAGCGTCGCAAAGGGTTTGATTCCCTTCGCTAAGAGCGTATCCACCAGTCGCTCATAGAAGTCCAGACCCGCCGCGTTGACCGCGCCCCGGCCCTGCGGCAAAATTCGAGGCCAGGCAATCGAGAAGCGATAAGCGCTCAGACCAAGCTGCACCATCAAATCGGTATCTTCCTCGACACGGTGATAGTGATCGGCAGCGATTTCGCCATGCTCTCCCCGGTGCGTTTTGCCCGGAATCGCCGCGAAATCATCCCAGATCGAAGAGCCACGTCCATCTTCAAAGACCGCCCCTTCAATCTGGTACGAGGCGGTAGCAGCTCCCCAGAGAAACTGGGGTGGAAACGCGCGGGCCAGTTCGGTACCCATCAGAAGCGACGTTTGCTTATCAGGGGCGATGCTCATGTGTTCTCCTCTTCATCAATCGAAGTAACGCTTTCTGTACAGAACAATCTAGCTTAACAAAGATAGAAGAATCAGGACTCAGCACGTTGGGCAAATCTACCTTTAGAAAATGGTGTACGAGCGGCCAACCTGGTTAAAGGCTTTTCTTTGCGCAGATGAGGATTCGCAATCTCATCAATTCCAAAATTGATCAGAGCCAATCCCGCTCCCAGGATGGCAATACAGGCCCCCGGCGCAAGATACCACCACCAGGCACCCAGCAAAAGCGCATCGTTATTCTGAGCCCAATAGAACATCGTGCCCCAATCCACCACCGTGACATCACCCAACCCAAGAAATTCCAGACCCGCAGCCGCGAGGATAACATAGATAACAGTTCCCACAAATCCGGAGGCCACAATCGCAATTTCATTGGGCAAAATTTCCGCGAAAATGACCCGCCAGGTAAATTCACCCGTCATCTTACTGGCCTCGACGAAATCTCGATTTTTCATTGACAGGGTTTGCGCCCGTAAGACACGCGCCCCATAGGCCCAACCGGTCAGCGCAATCACCATTGCAACCGTAAACGGACCTTTGGCCGGAACATAGGCCGCCAGCACAATCGCCAGCGGAAAGGCCGGCAAAACCAGAAAGACATTAATCAGCAACGTCAAAGCATCATCGACCAGGCCGCCGAGGTACCCGGCGCTCAAACCAATTCCAATAGAGAGGACCGTCACCAGCAGGCCGGTGCCAAAGCCCCAGAGAATCGAAATACGCGTCCCGTTGATCAGTTGCGCGAAGATATCCTGTCCAACCTGGGTAGTACCCAGCCAGTGCGAGGCAGACGGGGGCTGTAAGGCATCATTGGACAGGGCATTAGGATCAACATGCGTAAACAATGGTCCAAACAGCGCAACCAGCAGAAAGAACAGGATAATCGACATGCCAGCGGTCGTTTTGGGATTCAGGGTAAAGAGTCTCCAGAGAGAATTGAAGACCGCACGAAGACCAGAGGCTCGTTCCGTTTGGCCTTCAGATAAATTTCCTTGCGGGGAAGGCGTGTTCTCCTCCGGGAGCTCATGAGAAACAAGTGATCTTTCCATCTTCAAACCTCCCTTCGCTAACGGACCCGAGGATCAAGCAATGTATAGACAAGATCAGCCACAAAGTTCGCCCCCAGAACCGCGACCGCGATAAAAAGAAAGATCCCCTGCAAAAGTGGATAATCCGAATTTTGCGCACCCTGCAACAAAGCAAACCCGATCCCTGGATACGAAAAGACCACCTCGGTCAGCAGCGAACCACCCACGACAAAACCCAGTGAGAGCGCAAAACCCGTCACACTCGGCAGCACCGCGTTACGAGCGGCATAGGCAAAGACCACGCGCCGTTCGCTCAACCCCTTGGCCTCCGCCAGCAGCACATAATCTTCCGTCAAGGTCGTCAGCATCGAGTTACGCATCCCAAGCATCCAGCCAGCAATCGAAGCCACCACAATTGTCAGGGCCGGTAGAATCGCGTGTTGGATCGCACTTGCCAGAAAATCGAAATTCCACCCGATCGTTGTACCAGTATCGTAGCCCCCATTGAGCGGGAACCAGTTCAGCGTATACGCCAGCAGATAAAGCGCGATCAGTGCCAGCCAAAAATAAGGAATCGCCGAAAAAAAGGTCAGCAACGGAGGCACGATGCTATCAAGCAATGAACCACGCTTCCAGGCCACAATAATCCCCAGCAGCGTCCCCAGCGTAAAGCTAATCGTCACAGCCACCCCGATCAGCGTCAGGGTCCAGGGAATTTCCTGGGAAATCACCTTCGCGACAGGCGTTGGAAAATACGTAAAAGAGATGCCCAGATCGCCATGAAGCAGTTTGAAGAGATATTGCCAGTATTGCACCCAGAGGGGATCGTGGCTGAGGCCAAATTGAAGCTCTAAGGCAGTCAAGGTGCTTGGAGTTAAACGCCCCTGGAATCGGGCCATAATCGCACCAGCCGGATCACCAGGAGCCAGGCGGGGGATAATAAAATTGATCGTAATCGAAGCCCAGAGGGCAAAGAGATAAAAGCTAATCCGGCGCAACAAATGCCTCACATCGAACGCTCCTTTCGCATAGCATCAACCATCCTACGATCCGACAGGCGAGGGAGTCCGTGATCGTAGCAACGCTATTCTATCCTGAAAGAGGAAATATACATTTTCGCCAGGGTTCGATTGCGTGAATTTTCATCACGCAATCGAACCATTTCAAGGAGGAGATCAGACAGGCTTGAGATTCAAAACCACCAGTTCTGAATCAGGATAATCGAAAGGAGCAGGGGAAGCATAAGGATTAGACGCCGTTGGCCAACCGGTGAATTTGGCCGTGCTGTACTCATTCCAGGTCGCGCCATAGACCAGCGGAATGCTCGGCAACTGCTCTACCATGATCTTTTCCAGACCCGCCAACGCCGTCTTCTGCACCGCCGTATCATTAGACGTCGCAACCTGATTCAACAAGGAATCAGTAGTCGGGTCCATCCAGCGTTCAAAGTTCGAGGAAGCCGTCTTCCCAACCGCCGCGCTATTGGTGCTATTGAGCAAGGAGTTGTAGAGGTAGTAAGGGGTAGGGCCAGGATTGGTCCAGGAGATAGCCATATCAAAGCTACCCACTTGCAACGAATTAAAGTAGTCATTGAACGCAATGGAATTGACGCTCGCATCGATACCAATGCCCTTGAGATTCGAAGCGATAATCTGGTCCGCCGTCACCCAGTCGGTCCAGCCTGTCACAACATTAATTTTGAAGGACAGCTTCTTGCCGCTCTTATCAACATAGATGCCATCGGAGCCTTTCTTGAAGCCCGCACCATCTAACAATTGGGTAGCTTTGGCGGCATCAAGCGTAAAAGCGCTAGAGGCATAATTTGCATCCAGGTAATTTTGATTCGCGGGCAACACCAGGGCCGTTGGGCTGGAGATCGGCTCGTAGTTGCTCTCCGCAACTTTATAGATCTTATCACGATCGATCACGTCGCTGATGGCCTGGCGGACCGCAAGCTGATTGAAAGGAGCTTTGGCCGTATTCAGGTACAGCATCACAATATTGCGGTTCGGGAACCAGTAATGATTGTGAGCCGGATCATTCGCGACATAGGTCTTGTTGATATCGGGAGTAAAGAGGCCGGTCCAGTCAACATCCCCATGTTTCAGAAGCAGCTCCGCGCTCGTATTGGAATTGAAGGAAGGATAGCGGAGTTCGCTCACAGCAGGTTTACCCGGCTGCCAGTAGTTCGGATTTTTGGTCAGATCAATCAACTGGGGCGAGAAGGATTTTAAGGTGTAGGGTCCCGTACCAACCGGCTTGGAATCAATATATTTGGTTGGATCGCCGACCGACGAATAGATATGTTTTGCCACAATCCAGGTCTGACCAGCCAGATACCATAAAATAGGGGAATTTGGCTGCTTCAAATTAACGACCACGGTCGATGAATCAGGTGTTGAAACATCCTTGATATACTGCCACAGACCATTGCCATCGGCCGTTGGATACTGCTTCATCATCCCAAGCGTAAAGGCCACATCATCAGCCGAAAACGCCTGGCCATCGCTCCATTTGACATCCGTACGCAGGTGGAGAGTGATCGTTTTGGTATCGCTGGAGAAAGAATAGCTCTGAGCGAGCCAGGGCTTAATACTACCATCCATGCGATTGAAGAAGAGCAAGGTTTCGAAAATCATGCCCCTCACCCCATTATTCGGGGTAGCAGCAAAAGGACTAAAACCGTCCGTGAAATCCCCCACCGGACTGGGAACAATCGTTAAAACACTGTTCTTCACCCCATTTGAAGTTGAGGGATTAGACCCACAGGCAGTCAAAAATAGGACCAGGAATGCCAGCATCGTAAAAGAAACGTTCTTCGTCAGGGACTTCATCCGCCCAGATGAAACAAAAATCGCAGAAGCCATCAGAACCCCCTTTGTAAAATAGATCGAACATTGATCTTCATGGCCTTTTACCCGCTAAGCAGACGGCAGTCGAGGAAAGGAAAGGAAAAACCAGAGGCGTACATACTCCATGATTCCAGATTTCGTAAGCGTTCACGTAAGCGTTTACGAAAGAACTATACCTACTGTCTGCATGATTTGTCAAGGGCAGTTAGTTATTACGTTAAAAGTGACTGGAAACTGATAGGCTTGATAAGATATGTAAGTTCCTTTTTTGTTCTATCGATTTTTATACAACCCAGGGTCGCCTGGCTGTATCGCCTCTCGACTTAGACTTGAGTGGATTCAACTCTTTTATAT
The DNA here is from genome assembly GCA_035703945.1 of Ktedonobacteraceae bacterium. GTDB lineage: Bacteria > Chloroflexota > Ktedonobacteria > Ktedonobacterales > Ktedonobacteraceae > DASSXK01. The sequence continues at coordinate 10,993 of DASSXK010000676.1, forward strand.
AAAAGGGCTAGATCTTGACAAATCAAGTATCAAGTCGGGGTAGTTTTTCGCGTAAACGTTTACGGAGCTATGTACACGGGACCACTACTCCCAACTTTACGCAACTGATCCAAATGATACATCGGTCGGCCTGGGTGGCGACCTGGGGGCTATTTGTTACCATAATCAACGCCTGGCGGCCTGCGCGCTTCAATTCGCACAGCATATCTATCCAGGACCTCAACATCGTGTGTTGATCGAGATTACCCGGCAGAAAACATCTTCTTCTAAATTGCTTGCTTCAGGGTCTTCCATTTACCTGTAACTTTATGCTACACTATTACAACATAATACTTGCATGTTAGTGGCAGGCACGACTCTACTACATGCGTTATTAAGCTGGGTTCTGCCGTCCAGCAAGGTATATGCT
>DASSXK010000701.1:0-6937 GCA_035703945.1 Ktedonobacteraceae bacterium
AGAAACATGTGGATTTTTGTATCAGACTGGAAAATCTAGCGCTTTTCGTCAAAAATCATCGAGAATTTTTAGAGAAAGCGCGCCTAATAAAGCAGAGGATATATTTTTCCTTTAGGCTTCTCAGGCAGGTTTGACAACCGAGATCGCGAAGCCGTCTGTATAGCTATCATCCATGACGAGGGCCAGCGAAACCAGCCGTGGATTATTCGCGATGCGCCGATTATATTCAGCAACGCCTGTATGATCGGAGGAGTTGAAGCCAGCGCCACCTCGGATACAGTTGTCTGCGACAATGATGCTGCCGGGACGGGTCAGGCGTAAGGCCCATTCAAGGTAATCCGGGTAGGGGGTTTTGTCGGCATCGATAAAGACGAGGTCGAACGGCGCTTCTGCTGCCAGCGTTGGGAGGGTTTCAAGAGCGCTCCCAACCCGAACCTCGGTGCGATCCTGCACGCCAGCGGCCGCAAAAGCCTCGCGTACGACGTTCGCATGTTTTGGATCGACCTCCAATGTGATCAATCGCCCGTGCTGAGGGAGGGCACGAGCGAGCCAGATGCCGCTATATCCGGCCAGGGAACCGATCTCCAGAATCTTGCTGGCATTGCAGGTCGTTGCCAGAAATTGGAGGAACTTGCCCTGAAGAGGTGAAATCTGGATAGTGGGCAGGCCAGCTTGCTTTGCCAGGTGTAGGGACTGTTTCAGTCCGTCATCTTCCCGGGCAAAGGTGTTGACCAACCCGAGTTCAATCTCGTGGCGTGTCTGTTCCAGCCGCTGCAAATTTGTCAATTCGGATGCGTTGTCTGTCATCGTGTGATTCCCTTTGTATCTTTTTTGTGAGTTGTGGGTGGGCTATGGTTTTCTTACGTGTATAGTATTGGAGCCTGCGGGCGCACCATTCTTGATCAAGGCTGGCTTTGCAGCGTGCGAATATATCCAGTGCCTCTTGTAACATTTTTTGCCCCTGCAACTTCTGAAGCTCGCTTTGCTCTGAGTAGAGCAGCGTTAGACCGTAATTACAAAGGGCGCGTGCGTAATCTAACTGCATATCATAGGTGCTAAAGAGTTGCAGGGCCTGCTCAAATTGTTGGGTGGCCTGCTCTGCTTCTCCCTGTTCCGCCAGGATAGAACCAAGTAAGCTTCGGGAGCGTGCCAGACTGCGAGTAAGCTCCTGCTGACTGGCCTCTTCCTGAAGTTTGAGAACGCGCTGTTGTGCGATATCAAGATCGCCTAGTAAATAACTGATGCGTGCCAGAATTATTTCACCGTCGATCAAGGCTTCCGCTTCCAGTCCATCGAGCTGCATCGCACGTTGCAGCGTGGCCTCAGCGCGCAAAAGCAGACGTTTGCTTATCGGCGTGAGGAGCCTCTGATGAAAAGAAGGCCCATATGTCTCTGGCAAGCCTGCTGCGATTATGGCCTGAATGGTGCGAAATTCTCCGAGTGCGATCAGGGCCGTGCCCAGTCCTTTTGTGCTTTGCAATGATTTATTGATTGCAAAGCCTTGCAGCAGATTTTTTCCGGCCAGCTCCAATTTTCCTTGCTCGAACAGGGTTGTTGCAAGCGCCACATAACACCAACCTAAATGTTCGCGGTCATTGATTTTATTTGAAAAAATCAGGCTTTGTCTGAGACACGATTCGGCCTCTTCCAACTCGCCTGCCCGGGCCGCGATTTCCCCTAGATTTCCCATAACGAAAGTCATGTTGGGGAGGTCACCCATGCGCTCTGAGAGTTCATAGGAGCGATTGAGGTAGGTATGGGATTCGGTACGCTCGGATTTCATTGCATGTACCCCTCCTATATTACCACAAACGCGAGCCACAGCCATCAAAAGGTCGTGTTGCTCAAAGATCCCCAGTGCGGTATAGAGGTGCTTGAGTGCTTCGGCGAGTTGACCAATACTGGCTGCAACGACGCCGATTAACTCATGGGCCCGCCCCACTTCCAGAGGATTGCCCAGGGCCGTACGCGCGGTCAGAGTCTGAAGTTCTTTGGCTGAGGTTTCATAGAGTGATGGCTGTTGGCTGGTATGTTCCAGCATTTCCAGGGCCTCTTCGGCGTGTTGGCGGGCCTTCGCATAGTTCCCTTCGAGGAAACACATCACGCCATCTTGCAGATGCAAACCTGCCCAGGCGGTACCTTCCTCAACTTTTGCTTCTTGCAGGACTTCCTTGCCGCGCTGGAAGCATTGATGCCCGGTATTGTATTCTCCGATCCCTGTCCAGGCTCGTCCGATTTCGCGCCAGATGAGTGCCTGGATTTGTGCTTCATGTTGTTGTTCTTGTTTGTCCTGAGCATGAGGGGACTGGTTACGTAGCTCAAGCACACGTTCATAAATACCACGAGCCTCCTCGTAGTTTCCCTGAATCATGACGCCTTCACCGAGCCTTTCAAGCAAACGTGCCAGGTGCATCGGCTCGTAACTCATGCCTCTATTCATGGCGATACATGCGATGGGGACATCAGTGGGCGTCGTCAGAAGATCCTTCGAGATTGCCAGAATGGCCTGACGATAATAATGCTGCGCCTCTGGATAGGCGGCAATAACGTAGGCCTGATCGCCTGAGACCTCGGCAAAGTGCGCGATTTTTTCGAGATTGCTGCCACCTTTGCTGAGATGGTGGGTGATGGCGGTTGCGAACTCGCCTTCATGACCGTCATGGAGCTGAAGCAAAGCTTGAGCGGCCCGGCGATGCAGTTGTGCACGCCGGGCCGCTGATTGACGCTTATAAAGATGGCTAACAATTAAGGGATGACAAAAATGATAGCTGATGGATGAGCCCGCGCCTTTTTCAAGGATGAGCCCGGCTTTCAAGGCTTCTTCCAGCAGGTCCAGCAGTGCGTCTTCATTATTGTCTTCCTGTTGTTCGCCAGTCATGAGTTGCAGCAGGTCCAGTTCAAAGGAGCCACCGAGCACGGCGGCCTTGCCGAGCAGAACCTGACATTCCGTGCTGAGCTTGTTCAGGCGGCGGTCCAGGACCGCTGTAATCGTTTCGGGCAGCACACCATTGGAAGAGGTTTCGCTGATCTGGGGGAAACCCTGTACCTGCGGCTCCTGGATATGGGAACTGGAGTAACGCGCCAGCTCTTCAGCAAAGAATGGATTGCCACCTGCCTGACTCTGGATCGAGAGGATGATCTCTTCGGGAAGGTGGGCAACCAGGAAGCCGATCTGCGAATGGGTGAGAGGCTGCAAGAGGAGTGTGGTAATGACCTGCTCCCTCTGAAGGTCTGCTATCAGGGTGCGTAGATTATGGGTGGGAGCCATTTCGCCCTCGCGATAGGTCCCAACCAGCAGAATCTGTTGACCTTGAATATGACGGGTCAGATAGGCGAGTAGCTCAAGGCTACTATCATCTGTCCAATGCAGATCGTCCATTACGAGTAGCAGCGGAGATTTCTGGCTGACGATCGTCAGCAGCTCGACAGTGGCTTCCCAGAGGTGCAGACGCTCCTGCTCCGGGGGGAGCAATAAGTAGTGCTTGCTTGATGAGAGGCTTGAACGCAACTCTGGCAGTAAGGCACTTAGCCTTTCGATTTTTGTATTTGCCGTTTCCTCGTTATTCTGCGAGTTCCTGAAGTTGATAATTAACTGATTGTCAATGTCTTCAGCGAGCAGGGTGCGTAGTACCTCAATCCAGGGACGATACGCGATGGTCCCTTCTTGTTCATAACTGCGGCTCCAGGCGACGGACCAACCAGTGGCGATGGCTTCCGTGCTGAGTTCTTCTGCCAGGCGCGTCTTGCCGATGCCGGCTTCTCCCATAAGTAAGAGGAAATGCGGGCCATGCAGGCGGGCTAGATCCCCAGGCTTGTTTTTTTGTTCGGATTTTTTCTGCTCTACTTGCTGGAGCGACTGGCGTAATAGCTCCAACTCCTGTTCTCGACCGATAAAGGGGCTTTGTTTATACCGATTTGCCTGAAATGTAGGACGAAGTGGAGGGCTTTGATGTTGAGGTACCTGGGGGGAAGTTGAATCAGAACTGTAATTGCCAGGGGCTTTCTTGTTAGCGGAGCTTTTCTCCTGCCCTGGGGGGCCAGACTGGGGAGTAGTTGCACGCATATGACCTTGACGCAGGGCCTCGTATAGCTCGTGGGTTTCTGGCAAAGGATCGCTATCATAGTCCTTTTGTAGTCTGTTTGCCAGACGATGGTAGACACGAAGTGCCTCACCTCGTCGATCCAGTTGTGTGAGCAGGATCATCAGGTGACGAACGGCGGTTTCATGGGTTGGATCGGTAGCCAGAAGCCGATCCAGAGGTTCAATGGCATTTGCCAGGGCTCCACGTTTGGCCCGTATTTCGGCGAGACTGAGCAGCAGTCCCATCCAGCGCCGACGCAGTGCTTCGCGTCTCAGGCTTGCCCATTCGGCATAGAGCTCTTCAGGAAGATAATCGCCTGCGTATAGGCTGGAGGCTTCTTCAAGCAGCTCTTCCGAGCGAATAGCGTCTTTGGTGGCGTTTGCTTCGTTGAGTTTGTTTTCAAACTCTTCGGCGTCCACCCAGATCTGCTGGCGATCGGCGAGTTTCAGGACATCACGTTCCAGACGCAGCATATGGGAATTAGCTGGCCGGGCTATCTCCGGCTCTAGAATCTGGCGTAGTTCATGGACGGCACCGTTCAGACGATTGGCTGCCGTCTCAATATCGAGATCGGGCCAGAGGGCTTCCATGACCTGCTCTCGCCCAAGCTGTCGCCCAGGACTACTGAGGAGACAGCCGAGCAATACGCGGGCTCTTCTTCGTTGCCAGATCCGGCTGGTGACGGTGCGCCAATCAAGGCCGCTGCGGCGCTCGACGCGGAATTGTCCTAATAAGTAGATACGGATCACGGGCTTGTTGCTGTTGGGAATGGTCTCCTGTGAGGAATGTTTCTCGTCGGCTTTTGCTTGCCGACTTTGTTCAACCTCATTTGGAAGGTGAGCCCCAATATATTTGCTAATGGTGCGCCCGTTTTCGCTCCAATATGCATACCAGTAAGGGCCGTGACCTTCGCCTTCCCGACACTTGCGGCAGCGTTGTTTGCCACAGCGAGTGTATTGTTGGCGGTATGTCACTTTGCTATTCATCGCGACTCCTCTTCTCTATCCAGGGAAGGTTGCTGAGGGGCTTTGGCAGGGTGAGCGTGGCTTCCTTTGTGTACTCACCTTGTCCGTAATAAGGTGGATATGCCCGTAGCAAAGCGTAGTCTATCTTAATAAATAAGTATAACACAAGATAGCACTTTTTCATGATTCATAGAAAGAAGTACTTCCACTACGAACCTTTATCCTGGCATCATGACGCTACAGGACATAAGAAAAGGCAAGTTGGCATATGAGAAGAGCATGTTTGTTCTATTGTACCGCCTGAACTTTTAAACTTATCCTGTGCCCGAGCAAAATGAATATTCTACCAATTTTATAGAGTTCGCTGATTATTTGCTTATAGTTGTTTCTTTTTCCAGTTGAAGGGTAGCATTTCGTTCATCATCAGGTCTCCACTTGAGATTTTTTGTGATAGCGGCTATACTCAATATGTGAGTACTCATCTGATGAGTGTTGGCGGAATCTCTTTCAAGACATGCGCTTCATCGTCGGGATTTCTGCCAGCCAGGAAACTTTGTGCAGCAAGTTTCTCCAGAAGGGTACTCTCTTTTTATGGGATAGGTATAGTCTGGAGAGAAGCGTTGCCTGAAAGGTCCCGGTGGACCGTTTTTGCTTTTAGGAACTTCAGAGAAACTCGACGCTGCTTTTGGGTTTGTGCTAAGATAACTCAGGATGGAGTGGAGTAGCCGTTTTTTCAGGCGCAAATAGAATAGTTGTAACATGCCAACATTAGATGGTTCCGTTGAGAGCATTGTCTATCGCAACGAAGAAAATCATTATACCGTTGTTCGCTTCCGCCCAAATGATCGCGGGCGGCTCTTTCGTGATGACCTGATGACAATCGTCGGCAAGCTGCCCGGGATTCATGTGGGCGAGCTGCTTTCGGTGGAAGGGGAGTGGCAGACCGACCCCAAATATGGTCGCCAGCTCCTGGTCAATAAATATGTCCAACGCCTGCCTGCTTCGACCGAAGGTATGATCCGCTACCTTAGCTCGGGTCTGATTAAGGGCATCGGCCCCAAGAAGGCCCGCCTGATCGTTGACCACTTTGGACAGCAATCGCTGGCGATTATTGAGCAGCAGCCCGAGCGACTGAGCGAGGTCAAAGGGATCAGCGCCAAGGATCGAGATCGGATTGCCGCCTCATGGTCCGAACAGAGCGAGATTAAAGAGCTACACCTGTTTCTCCAATCGCACGATGTCTCTATGAATATTGCAACGCGTATCTATAAGGAGTATGGAAAAGAGGCGATCAAGGTCGTGCGCGAGAATCCCTATCAACTGGAAGATGTGCAGGGGATCGGCTTTAAGACCGCTGATGAGATTGCTGTAAAGCTTGGCTTGCCGCGTGATAGTCTGCCTCGGCTTGCCAGCGGCCTGAAACATGTGCTGACCCAGGCTGCCAACGACGATGGCCACTGCTTCCTGCTGGAAAATGAACTCCTGCGCCGCGCCTCTCAGATTCTGGAGATCAACGAAGATGCCCTGCGCCCCGCGATGGAATCGCTGCGCTACGAGCGAGATGTCTTTATCGAGCAGCCAGAGGTTGATCTTTTCTCCTCGGTTGATGAGCAGAAGCTCGATGATGATTCCGCTCCCCCAGAGCAGCCCCAGGCCCGGATCTATTTTGGCCCTTTCTGGCATTCCGAAAACGGCTCGCAGCGGCTTTTGAAACGCTTGATGAAGACACCTGGAAATCTTCCCCTGGTCGTGCAGAAGCAGTGGGAGGCCGTCTTTGCACATCTTGTCGAGAAGCGCGGGATGCACTTAACTGAGAAGCAGCAGGACGCCGTGATGATGGCCTATCAGCAGAAAGTCAGTATTCTGACCGGTGGACCAGGGACCGGAAAA
>DASSXK010000133.1:0-2858 GCA_035703945.1 Ktedonobacteraceae bacterium
CGCTGCGGCTGCTGATGCTGATCGGCACAATCTCCCCTGTACTCAGGTTATGGCTGAACATCACCGGCTCATGGCCTGGGAAGCGTTGACGATAGGCTTCCTGGTAGAGCCATTCCCGCTCCTTTGGTTTGGCAATCTCCTTGCTTTTCCCAAAGTTTGTTCGTACGAAGGCCGAGGGCTTATCCTGGCCCTCCTCCGCCCCCCTGGAAGGAAAACTTTCAACCCGATCGACATTTACACGGACCCTGTGTCCTTCAATCTCGGCCATCAGGCTGTTTTGTGTATCCCAGAAACCAATTTCTCCGTTTTTCAGGGTTTGCCAGAGCTGCTCGATGACCTCTCGTCCATGTTGCTCATACATCTGGGCGAAGGGCTGCTCTTTTCCTCCAAGCTCGTTCCAGGTAGCCAGGAAGAGTTCGTGGATCTGTTCTCGGCTGATCTCTGGTTGCTCCTCAGAGGCCTTGCTGGCCTCATTTGGAAGCGCCTTGATGGTCTGTGTCATGGCCTGCTGGAAGAACTGATACGGTCCCCCTTCGCGCTGGAAGCGGTAAACATTGCTATAGAGGTAACGGCGGGGACACTGGCGGTAGGTTTCGATTTCAGCGTTGTTCAGGGTCTCCCTTGACATGGCGGCGATAAAGGCTTCATCGGGTTGAAGCAGTGGCGTATCATCATCAACTACAAGCTCCTCATCATCGGATACAGGCTGAGGAATGATTTCTACCGCGCTTGCTTTCCACTGTATCTGTGTGATCCTGGCAGGAGGGAGCTCTTGGAGTTCGTTCAGCAAGGTATCTATGAAGGTGGACGGCTTATAACTGAGCTTTCCATATTTCAGGCTGTGGCTGACGATCAGATGCTCTTTGGCGCGGGTGATCGCGACATAGAAGAGGCTGGCCTCGCCCGCTTCGTGGAACGGCTTACCCTCACTGTTCGGTGGCAACATGCCTGCCGGAGCGGCAATTCCGCTGGGACGATAGATTGAAGGGACGCGGTTATGTGCAATGCCTGGCAGGTAGACGACAGGAAACTCAAGCCCCTTACTGGCATGAACGGTCATCACGCGGATGATATCGGGTTCTTCCCCGGCTTCGGCCTGCTCGGATGCTTGTGGTCGCCCGCCGATGTCCTGGCGAAGCGTGATCAGGACGTTGAGGTAATCCAGGAAACCCCGGATCTGCTCTTGCAGGCCTGGAGGTACAGGCGGCTCCAGTCCTTGCTCATCGGCCTCGCTGGCCGCTTGATAGAAAATGGCCTGTTGGCGCTGATCATAGGTCTGCGCGACTTTGAGCAGCGTGGCATAATCCTGTAATTGGGCCTGGTTATCGCCAAGCTGGCGATGAGTAATCAACTCACGAGCCAGCGTTGTCTCATTGAAGAGATACTGCGCGATCAGCGACCAGGTATTTAAGGCATGTCCCAGGGACTTCATAGTTGCCGCGAGCTGGCTCAATGTTGTCTTACCCTCGCTGCTGATCGAGTCGGGATACTCCAGGCACTTGATCACGTCGAGCGGCGGCACTTTTTTCTGATGGGCGGTCAGCAGTAGCGCCTCAATATCAGCCTGCTTGAGGGAGTGCATCGGAATGCGAGCGACCCGCAGCAGTCCCATCCCGCTTGATTCCGCGCAGAGAAGCAGCAGGCCAAGCAGGTTTTTGATCGGGTTTTGTTCAAGCATTTCGCCCCGTTCGATCAGAGGTAAGCCAGCCTGTGAAAGGGCGCGAGTGACCTTGCGCATATGGTTACGTGTTCGGCAGAGTACAACAATATCTCGATACATATACCCTTCAGCCAGCTTGCGGTGTATGTCGCCAATGATTCCAGCCAGCTCGCCTGCCTCGTCTTCTGCTGTTGCCAGGGTCAGGTAGGGGAGAGCGTTATTTGGGCGCGCGGCTTCATTTGTGATCTTCGTCGCGCCTTCGGGAGTATCGCCCTCCATTTTTCCTTGCCGGAAGGCTTCGGCGAAGGCCACAATATCCGGTCGCGAGCGATAGTTGCGGCTCAGGGGCAGGATTGTCGCGCCGGGATACTCATGCTTGAAATTGCTGATATTGGCGGGCGAGGCCCCACGAAATCCATATATTGCCTGGTTGGCATCGCCAACGACCCAGACCTGGCGGCGCTTCCCGGCCAATCTCTGTAGTAGAATACCGCTTGCCCGGTTAATATCCTGAAACTCATCGACCAGAATGTGAATATATTGTTCCTGCTCGGCCTGAAGGGCTTCAGGAGCCTGATCGAAGAGCTGAATGGTTTGCATAATCAGTCCACCGAAGTCGGTATCTCCTTGATGTTGTAAAGCTTCTTCATAATGGTGGTAGATCAGGGCCAGTTCTTTGGCCTGGGTGGCGGCTTCCTGGGTCTCAGAATCGCTGGCTTCGGCCTCCATTTTGGCGGCCAGCGTGGCGTAGTCCTCGGGCGTCACCAGTTCATCTTTGGCGCGTGAGATCGCTTTGAGGATATTGGGAAAGTGCTGGGGTGGAAATTTCAGGTTGCGATAGTGCTGGAGCGAAAGCTGGCTGCACACTTCACGCAGAATGAAATAGCCTTCTGTCTCATCAAGCAGGCGGAAATCGGGTCGCAATCCCATGTAATGCCCATGTTTACGTAGAACCTCAGCACAGTAGGCGTGGAAGGTACTGACAAGAGGTAGTTCGTTTTCCAGACCAAGCTCCTGTTGCAGGCGTTGTTGCATCTCTTCGGCCGCTTTGCGTGAAAAGGTCAGCGCGAGCAACTGAGTCGCGGGAATCTCTTGTTGCTTGATAAGGTAGCTGGCTCGTCCAATCAGGGTGCTGGTTTTGCCGCTACCGGGTCCGGCGACGATCAGGGCCGGGGTCGGAGCTTCAATCGCTGCTTGC
>DASSXK010000152.1:0-3285 GCA_035703945.1 Ktedonobacteraceae bacterium
GCAGACTAATTATTGTCGAGATCAGGCTCGAACCTGCTCCCCAGTTCAGGGCCGCGAGTACAATTCCCAGAATGAGCAGTAGCCCTGGAAAGGGATAGTCGGGAAAGATATAAAGTATCCCTTGTGTCACAAGTATTGCGATGACTTGTAATACGATTGCCATCAGGTAGCCGAAGATCGGGTTCCGCAGACTACGTGGTTGCCATGTTGGATAGAATGTATTGTCCCTGAACCAGCGGATAAAAGAGGCTGGCAGGTTCCTGGCCGGTTTTTTGTCTGGCTCGGAGAAGCGCATCGTACTTTGATGAGCCAGCTCCTCTTCAGGAATTGGTGATAGGCGTCTTGTTGTTCTGGCTTTTCTTGCATGTCTCCGAGTATTCATTTGAGCTGGTCGATCATTTTCCTGTTTCATGCTACCCTCCACAAAACAATCAGGGATGCCGTATACCAGTGGGTTTTATGTTGTGTCTGGCTTGCCTGAGGATTGTGTTTGGAAGCGGAATTTATAGTCGTTCTTGTCATCAATTTATCCTATTAATTAAAATAAATTCGTAAATATCGATGCATTCTTTAGAAAGAAGCTAGCAGCATCGTTGCCCGAAGCGGTCCAAGCTGATGCTTTCCAATGCTGTCTGCTTGTAAAGCATTCAATAGGCGCGTGAGTGCCGTTGCGAAGTGTCTCGTAATAAATAAGCGAAAATTCTATATCCATAAAGAGGAATCGAACGCTCCTGCTAACGTACAAGTGGTTTCATCTAAGCCCTCTGCTTGTAATTTATTGGTATCGCGAGGAGGACCCTGGCTATCCACTTGCATAGAGTGTCAGGCAAGAGATTGCTTGATGCGAAAAATCATTGTTGTTATAGATTACACGCAGGAAGCGAAAGGTAAGTTACAGCCCTCCATTTTCAGTTATAGATATTTCGTCCACATTTGCTGAAGTTCTTCACGTAGCCTGTTTCTCCACATTTGTGGCTCTATCAACTCTGCTTCGGGTCCTAGCCAGCGTAGTAACTCCAGGACGATCATTGGATCGCTTTCTCCAAAAGTCATCAACACTTTCTCCTCGGAGACTGTTTCAAATGTGGCGTGTTGATAGTACCAGTCCTGTTGAAGCCGTGTCGCGAGCCTGGGTGTGAGGCTAATCTTCACTGGACTCTGCTGGCTCCATTGCTCGATCGCTGAACTGAGCCACTTTCTTCCCAGCATCTCTCGTACATCGAAATCCGCCTGGGGAGCTGTGCTCTGCTGTATCAGCCGTATGCCCATGACGCGGTCCGATCTCCACATCCTCGTCGCTGGTTGCTCTGATCGCTGACCTACCAGGTACCAGTGATTCCGATCCCAAAAAATCCCTCGTGCCGCTGCCTGTACTTCATAGCTTTGCTCCTTATTGCGTGTAGGATACTGGAAAATGATCTGTTTCTTGTCGAGAATTGCTTGTAAGAAGACACTAATCACGCGGCTTTCAGAGCGATTCTCTTTTCCTGCGGGCGTTTCCCTTGAGGCAAAACCTGATTCGGGATGAAAGAGATCCTTCGGAAGTTGTTCAACCCCCATGATCAGCTCCGACTTTGCCAGCACTTTTTGTAATCGTTCGGGCAGGGCTGCAACTAGCTTCTTTTCAGCCATGAACAACTCCTCTGGAAAAGGCCTTGACCGCAGATTTTTCTGAAGTGCCAGCCCCAGCAGTAGCGCGACCGCTTCTCCTTGCGAGAACATCAATGGAGGCAAGAAATATCCCTCCAGTAGTTGAAAACCGCCTTCTCGCCCACGTTCCGCATACAGCGGAACCCCCAGCAGGCTCAAACTCTCCATGTCGCGATAAATCGTGCGTCGTGAGACTCTAAAATGCTGGGCCAGCGCTTCGGCAGAAACAGTTTGACCACTCCTCAAAAATAATAGCAGACCCAGGATACGATCGAAGCGCTGCATCTTCGTGCCTCCTCCTTGCTACCTGGAAAATATGACATCTCTGTAAATCTATCATATCAGATTTACAGATGTCTACACGCTGCTTAATCAAGCCCGGAAATGGCTAGGATAATGTGACAGATAGCTGGCATATATACCATTGTATGCTCTTATTAGCCTTCTTTATTAAGCATGATTCTATCCTGATTTATCTAGCAAGCCATTCACTTCGTTGACTGAAGGCGCTTGAGAAGTCCGCAACATTGTTGCCAGAAACGATCAATGTTAAAGCTTTCCAATGCTGCCTGCTTAGAAATCATTCAGTAGGCGCGAGAGCGCCGTTGCGAAGTGTCTTTCAATAGCAAAGGATCATTGTTTTATGTCAGCTCCTCAATCTGATGCCTTTATTCAAAAAGCTAGCTCGCTTTCTACTGACGATACTCTTGCTGAAGAGATTCCCACTGGTGAGACTCTCGGCCAAACAACGCTCTGGCGCAATGCCGATTTCATGAAATTCTGGACCGGTGAGACTGTGTCCCTTTTTGGTTCGCAGGTGACTCTGCTTGCGCTTCCGTTGGCTGCTGTACTTACCTTGAATGTGAGTCAGCAGCAACTTGGTCTGTTACGTTTCCTGGAAACATGCCCTTATCTCATTTTTCCGCTTATCTTTGGCGTTTGGGTTGATCGCCTGCGCAAACGTCCACTGATGATCCTGGCGAATCTGGTGCGAGCGCTGCTAATTGCCCTGGTCCCGCTACTTGCCCTGTTGCATGTTTTGCAATTAACGCCCCTTTACCTGATCGCGTTCTGTACGGGGACCGGGACGGTGCTTTTTGATCTCTGTTGGCTCTCTTTTGTCCCCTCAATCGTCTCGAAAGACCAGCTTATGGAGGCAAATAGCCGTATAACCACCAGTTCAGCATCTGCTGAAGTTGCTGGACCTGGCCTGGCAGGCTTCCTGGTGCAGTTCTTAAGTGCTCCCCTCGCTTTGTTGGCGGATAGTTTCTCCTATCTTGTTTCAGTTATCTCTTTGTTGCTGATTCGTCATCATGAGCCAGCAAGGCCAAAGCGTAAAGACGCTCGTCTGTTTAAGGAGATGGTTGAGGGCTTTCAATTTCTCTGGCACAATCCCTATATCCGCACGCTTGCTATACAGGCGGGTGCCTGGAACTTTTGCTTTGCGATCGTCGATATTGCTTTTCTGCTATACGCTGTCCGTCAGATAGGATTTACTCCTGGTGTGATTGGTTTGATCTATGCCGTGGGTGCGCTTGGCGGACTGCTTGGTTCGGTTGCGGCCATACCGCTGGCCCGCCGCTTCCCGCTCGGACCCGTCATCTGTGCGACGTTTACATTGGGTAGCACGCCCTT
>DASSXK010000204.1:0-7668 GCA_035703945.1 Ktedonobacteraceae bacterium
GCTGATGTTGACAGGTGTGCGCGTGGGAGTGAGCGTGGTCCGCGACCAACGTATTGCGCTTTCTTGCACCAAAGATGGTGCAGAGCGTGGCCAAGGCAACTTTCAGTATTCTGTCGATGGTCTTTATGATACCCTGGCTCCGATTGAGGTGTGGAGGGTGTGCCATGTGTGGGATTGGCTCTTCTTTCATGCACCTGAGCAAGGTTTTGCTACCCAGATGATTGCCGAGGTCTATGGAAAGCAAGGTACGTCGGTTTTCCTCTTTTGGAATGCTTTTTGAGGCAATGCGCCATTTACCCATAACGGGTAAGATCTAGGACACGGTTAAAAGTGAAGAAAAAACGGGGCAGCCAGGAAGTGGATACATCTCTGAGGAAGAGAGCGTTTTTGCGAGAGATAGGAGACATTCTCTCACAGACGAACTTGCTTGCTCTGAGCACGCACCTGATACAAGCACACAAAGTTTGTCGAAGCCTCCGCCACGAACACCTGCCTCACTTGTTTTTTGTGAAGACATGCTTTATAGTTGCTTCGTAAGCAGTTCCAGGTACTACCAACCTGCCTATGCACATTCGCGAACACTTTTGTCGAAGCGTGGAAGGCGAGGCAGGTGTTTTCCAGGAAACGAAGGCAGGTGTCCGTTGAACACCTTTTGGCAAAAAGAAAACCGCCGTCCTCCTGAGGTTTCACTACCCACTTCTTGTGAAGCGGCCTGTGAAGCCTTGTGAGAACAACGGTCTACGTGGAAAAGCGGGAGACGAGACTCGAACTCGCGACAGCCTGCTTGGAAGGCAGGAACTCTACCAACTGAGTTACTCCCGCAAAGTCGGGGTGCGCAGACTCGAACTGCGGACCTCCTGGTCCCAAACCAGGCGCGCTACCAACTGCGCCACACCCCGTCAAGCGCTCTCGTTGAGCGCACATGAAATATAACACAGCTCTGAATACGTGTCAAGTACCTAGTGGTCCTTTTTCCGTCGATAACGAAGTTTCAGCATAAATAGATGCCAGCGCGTTGCAAGACGACGCAATGGGTTGGAATGCAATGGCGTGATCGTTACATTCCCATAACGCACACTACTTCCCGCACTCGTCCGCGCCGAGAATCGCGAACGCGAGACAAACGACGAGATCGCCACCCCTACAAGACAAATAAACCCTATCACTGCAACAATTCCAGTAATTAGCGTTGGCTCCTGATTAGCGAAGGCATACCCTCCCCCAATCAAAGCACACACTACCCCGATCACCAGTAACCACTCCTGAATGGTAAACTGGAATGATGGCGCGCTACGCCTGCGTGTGTTCATACGTTTCTCCGGGCCACGCGTAGCTCTTCCTCCCGGAAATCTGGCCGCCCCACTACCTCGCGGCTCGGTTCGTTCCAGGTTTCGGAGGATTTCTTCAATTTCACGTTCATATTTGTTTGGCATGCCGCTTTGCTTCCTTCAACTCGCCAAAACTCTCTTCATTGTAATGATACCAATTTCTTGACAGAGAGACAAGTGGTTAATCTCTCAAATTAACGTTTTTTCGGCCAAAGTTGCCCGTTAAGACGACGTTTGTAAGATTACCTTGATTTTTTCTACCAGTTCCAGAGGATGAAATGGTTTGGTCATGTGTTCCGTCACTCCCAAATCTAGACTGATTCGCTCATAAATATCTTCGGCATGGGCGGTCATTATAATTACCGGAATGGCCCGCGTCTCTGGATTTTTTTGCAATCCACTAAAAATTTGGTACCCATCCTGTCCCGGCATCATGACGTCCAGTATAATCAGGTCGGGGCGGAAGCCCACCAACAATCCTTGAAGCTGCCCTCCATTATATGCTATATCGACATCAAAGCCGCTTCGGCGTAAGACAAATGCGATGATCTCTTGTACTTCTTTATCATCATCTACAACTACGATGCGTTTTGGCATATGGACCTCTCCCCAACACTTCTCTATTTTCCACCATCCACACCTTTATAATACCTACTTCCACGTTGCAGCACAATTCTTTTTTTCTACAAGCTACTTTTGGGGTGTTGCGAGGCCACCTTGTACACTGGCAGGGAACTACGTTCCCCTGCACCCCGGCTGAATAGTTACTTGTCAATGCTTATCAACAAATATTCATATACCAAAACGTTTAATATCTATATAACGCAATTCCGTAGAATATGATATACAACTTGTTCTTCCCGCCTGCGGCGGGGGGAGTTGGCGGGGAGTCCCGCACCCCTCAGGGGCTACCGCCCCTGAACCCCGTCGAGAGAACTGCTGCCGCCGCTCTGGATGCACCTACTCAAGCGCGATCAGAAGCTGCCGCCACTCTGGATGCAACCACTCAACTTCTCCCACGGGTTGCCCGCGACTAAATCCCATCGAGAGAGCCTTCGCGCCACTCTGGATGCGACCGTTCAACTTCTCCCCCAGGTTGCCATCTCTGAATCCCCTGGGAGAGGCTTCGCCAGCCTTGAACCCGGTTGAGCCAGGCTACTTACTTATCCGATAACCAGTATGAGCCGACCCTGGGAGAAACTTTGCCGACCTTGAACCCCGTTGAAAGAAAGCTGCTTATTGCATTATACAGCCACTCAACCTAAAAATAGTATTAAAATCTCGCCAGCAAGCAGCCTTGATTTCAGCTTTTGTTCTTGCCAAGCATTTCTACCTCTGCTATTATATGGTACAGAAATATTAATGGTAGAATCCTCACATGTGCAATGAAAAAACTGCAATTTCGATACATATACGCTTCACTCTCCCAAATAAGGAAGAGGGATACTATCTCGTTTAAGCACAATAAGGGAGAAATAGCATGAGCATGTCTGCACCATCCTGGCAATCTATTTTACAACAAATCATTAAAACACCGCCAGAACGTCAAAGGCTGGCTACCGCCCTTGGTGTCACGACTATGACCCTGAATCGCTGGGCTAATGAAAATTCACAACCTCAACGTCCTCACTTGATACGACTTGTCCAGGTCGTACCACCTCTTCATCGCAATGAACTTATGGCTGCCCTGGAAGAAAATTATCCCGATCTGCGCTCATGGCTCAAGGATGATTCAGCAGACCAGATCTCGACCGAGTTCTTTGCCCAGGTCCTGAGCGTGAGAACTACGACGATCGATTCCCTCCGCTTCTGGCACATCACCGATCTCGTGTTGCGACAGGCCCTGGAACAACTTGATCCCAATAAGCTTGGGATGTCGATTACCCTGGCTCAATGCATGCCACCTTCAGAGGATGGCAAAATTCGCACTTTGCGCGAACGCGCAGGCAAAGGTACACTCCCCTGGACCAGTGACCTGGAACATCTCGCCCTTTTTCTTGGGATGGAATCACTCGCAGGCTTTGTAATCGAGTCAGGACGGCCCGCAAGCGTGGAGGATCTGTCAAAAGACCGCCTCTTGCCAGCCTATCAAACCGATCACGAAGTCAGTGCCGGCGCACATCCAATCTGGTTCGGCGGACGGATCGCAGGCTGCCTGCTGGCATCGAGCACACAAAAAAGCTACTTCACCCAGCAACGAATGCTCCTGCTGGAAGCGTTCAGCAATCTAATTTCACTGGCATTTGATCCAACGGATTGCTACCCTCTTAGCATGATCTCACTCAAACTGGTACCCAAGCCGGAGATCCAGCGCCCGATTCTGTCAACATTCCGCCAACGCACGTTTCGTAAAAGTTTTGAGGCCGCACAACGCCAGGAACGGATCTCGAATGTCGAAGCAGAACAACTGGTCTGGAAAGAGCTGGAAGAGATTCTCTTACATACGCCCGACGAGCCAGGAGCCTAAACTACCAGGTTGCGGGATGCATTCAAGTCGCCCACAGCTTGCGCGACCTATTCAATCCCGTATTTACGCATCAGGTAACGAAGCTGGTCTACCTTGGAAAGGCCAAGGATTTCAACAGCGCGGGTCCGATTCTGGTCACTCTGCTCAAGTGCCCGGCGCACAAAATGTTGCTCGACATGTTCAACAATTTTTTCCAGTTGAATCGGGCCTTTCGGATGCTGCCCTAACCATTGCTCCCAGGGATCATCTGCCCCAGCCGGACCCGGTTGGTCGAGGATCTCTTTCGGGAGATGGGCAGTGGTGACTTCATTGCCGGTGCTCAGTATCATTGCCCGCTCAATGATGTTGCGCACCTCGCGAATATTACCCGGCCAATGATACTTCAGAAGTATACGCTGCGCCTCGGGCGAAAGTGTGCGAACCGTCCGACCCAGGGATTTATTAAAATCTTCAACGAAACGAGCCGCGAACAGTAAGACATCCTCAGGTCGCTCACGCAATGGCGGCAGAGGAATATGCAACACTGCCAGACGATAGAAGAGGTCGGAACGAAACGCCCCGCTTCGCATCGCCTCCTCCAGGTTGCGATTGGTTGCAGCCAGGATTCTGACGTTGATATGAACCTCTTTACTGCCCCCCAGCCGATAAAAAGAGCGCGTTTCTAAGACCCGTAGCAACTTTGATTGCATCTCCAGCGGCATCTCTCCCAGTTCGTCAAGAAAGAGTGTTCCTTTATCTGCCAGTTCCAACAGGCCACGCTTCTGCTTCTTAGCGTCCGTAAACGCATAGGGCTCATAACCAAAAAGTTCGCTTTCCAGGAGGTTTTGAGGAATGGCCGCACAGTTGAGGGGATAAAAAGGGGCGGTGGCCCGTGCACTCTGATCATGGATTGCGCGTGCTACAACCTCTTTGCCAGTGCCACTTTCGCCGGTAATCAGGACGGAAGCGGTATCGCTGCGTGCAACTCGCGCCACTAGATCAAAGACCTCGCGCATCTGTTCGCTATGACCCTCGATGTAAGAGAAAGGATAGTTATCGCGCCGTTCACGCCTCAATTGACGCAGCTCGCGATACATTGCGCTGGTCTCCAGGGCACGCTGCACCACGAGCAAGAGCTCGTCCAGGTCGAAACCTTTAAGCAAATAATCCGAGGCTCCCAGTTTCATCGCCTCCACAGCGGTCTGCACGTCGGCATAAGCAGTAAACATAATCACTGGTAGCTCCTGATCCTGCTTCCGCAAACGGCTGAGCACCTCCAATCCGCTCATCTTTGGCAGGCGTAGATCCAAAAGCACCAGGTCTATCATCTTTTTTTGGAGTTCCTCAAGACCCGACTCGCCATCAGCAGTGGTCGTAACTTCATAACCCTGCTTACGCAGATAACGAGCCAATTGATGCGGCAGATGTGGTTCATCGTCAATAATTAAGACAGTGACGCTCATACATTCCTTCTTCCGTAAGAGCAGGCAACATATAGCAAAGCCTGCTCTTTCCTACCTTCAGACGATCTGTTCTTTGATCTTGCGGGTCGAATGAGATCGCTCACTATTCCTGTCCACAAGGCCACTGGGCTCTTGTATGCTCTGCTCAATTAAAGGTAAACGTACAGAAATTGTCGCGCCATGCCCAAGTTGACTCTCAACCCCAATCTGCCCCTTATGGTCCTCAACCAGACGTCGCGTAATCGGCAAGCCCAACCCAATGCCGTGGGCCTTTGTTGTAAAAAATGGCTGAAATAGACGCTCACGCTGCTCAGGCGCAATTCCAATCCCTGTATCGCGGATCAGCAGCTCAACCCAGTAACGTGCGACGTGGGCCTGTTCAGAGGTCTCGGCATTCACAAGCTGGCAAGCAATAGACAAGACACCACCCTCTGGCATGGCCTGAAGAGCGTTGGTATAGAGATTCAGCAGAACCTGCTCCATCTGTCCAATATCTGCAAGTAGCAGCGGGATTTCCTGGTAGTGGCGATGAACTTCGACGTTGGCGGCTTCAAACTGGGCCTGCATCAGGGAGATAACCCGGTCACAAAGCAGCGGCAGATCGAATTCAATCCGGTGGATCTGCCGGGGACGTGCAAAATCCAGCAAGTCCCGCACAATCAGATCGACGCGTTCGATCTCTTTCAGGACAACGGTGATCGACTCATCAGCACCCTCAGTCACCCCGTCGCTGAGATCAGACATCAACATTTGCATCGTTGTCTTCATCGAAGCGAGGGGATTACGCACCTCGTGAGCTACACTTGCGGACATCTCACCAAGCGAGGCCAGACGATCCAACCGCTGCTTCTCCTGCTCCAAACGACGCATCGCGGTAATATCAGTGACGGTTACAAGCGTTCCCACTGGCTGGCCATGATCATCACGTAAAGGCACCAGAGAAAGATCAAGAAACAAATCATGCCCATCCCGATGTTGCTGATTCAAGGAGATGACAAGCGCCTCAGGCGGCACGGTGGCCGTTCCAGGCAGCAGTTCACGGCAACGGGACAAGGGAACCTCACCCAGAAATTGCTGCACCGGCTGTCCAATTACCTCAAAGGCATGATAACCTAAAATTGAAGCGGCCGCCCGGTTAAAAGTTGTGATTAATCCTCTTTGATCAATTGTGATCAGGCCGCTGGGAATGCTTTCCAGTATCAATTCTTTGAGCCGCTGATCATCCAGCACCTGGCGCAGCAGCTTGCGGGCCTCGTTACGGGCTTCCACCAGTTCCTCGACCAGCCGTAGCTGCTCAAAAGCCGAACTGGCTTGATTAGCCAGCACTTGCAAAAGCATTTTCTCACCGGAACGTAGCTTTCGCGGCCTGTGATATCCAACCAGAATAGCCCCGACACAGCTCGACGAGGAGAGCGAACCCCAGCCGGCATTGGAGGTCTCCGGCGAGCGCGGCAGACAGAGTGGTATCGCCACAAATGTTTTAATCAAGGCTGGCAAACGTGCCAGATAGGCCGCTCCCTCACCTCCTCCAGGCCGTTCAAGGATTAAGGGCTGCGGAAGAGCGGAGGAGCCAGGCGGCAACTGCTCGTGCTGATTGCCCACATACCGCAAAAGCAGGGCCTGCAATTCTTCCGAAAGCCAGGGAATAGACCCTACAGCCAGACTTTTAAAGGCCGGCAGCAGCAATTCACAAAAATCTGGAGAGGCAATTTCGTGGGCGCGTTGGATAATAATTGAGCGAATGCGCTCACTGGAAAGCCCAGCGCTATTCAACTGGCTACTAATATTGTTGAGAAGCGAAAGTTCATGAATCCTTTCACGATCGCGCTCAAGCAGTCGTGTATTTTCCAACAACATTGCAAGAATACTGGCCGCGCTTTTAATCACCTGAATATCCAGCGGATGCCAGCTTGAAGGTGTATTGTCGGGTCGGCCCTCACGAATCGCTACCAGCACTCCTATCCCCCGCTGCCGATACAGCAAAGGGACCGCGACATGCGTCGGATATTCGTTTGAAGGGGGAGAGATCGCTGGCAAGCGTAAACGCCAGGCGGTTGCTTCCAGTGAATCGCTACGCAGGTCAATCGGGTTAATATGAGCCACAGAGAGAAGCGAAGAGGACCAGCCGGATTTTTCGTTGGAATCAAAAAAGCCCGAGACAAAATGCAGGGTATTTTCACTGTGCTGATATAATAAAACACAGCGACATTGAAGGAGTGCCGCCAATCGCCGAGGAACACTGTCGCGCAATGTGCGGTAATCCGTCACTGCGCTGTATTCTTCTAAAAGTATGGAGAGTACCGAATTGGCATCCAGCCACGTTCCCAACCTCTTCTGCGTTTCTTGATCCCGCTCTACACTCATCATTAACTACACTCCCAATATCACACATTCTTCCACCCGCGTTTTTACTATAACAGATGAAGCTTCA
>DASSXK010000360.1:0-3217 GCA_035703945.1 Ktedonobacteraceae bacterium
AATACTAGCAACCCTTCTAAAAGGTCCAACCACGATTTGGAAGATCTGCCATCCATACTATGCACTTTTTTCTGATGGAATACATCAGCAGATATGCTTAAAAGACCAGTACAGGTGTTTTCGCTCTTTATAAAAGGCAAGCAAAGGGAAATCAGAGTCAGATCTCTAAAACCCTCTGGCGTGTGGGCGCACTGGCAGGAAGATCCACAATCGGGAATGCCAATTCAATTCGGCAGCCATGGCCAGGAGAAGATTGTATTTTGAGAGAGGCGTCAATTAAGATGGCGCGTTCGCGCATTCCTATGAGTCCAAGGCCGCTCTGTGTGTCTGGGTTGCTCATCAGGTCGCTGTATTCATTATCAAAGCCAATACCATCATCAACAATCACAACCTGTAGAAGATCTTTGAGATAGGTCAACTCAATTTTGGCATTGTGGGCTTTTGAATGACGCCAGATATTGGAAAGAGCTTCCTGCACAATTCTAAAGATCGCGATCTCAACTTCAGGGAGCATTGTCACAGGGGTTCCGATACAGGTAAAGACACAGGGAGTACCGCGATCACTAGAAGTATCACCTAACCATTCCAGGGCCGCTCGCAGGCCCAGATCATCTAAAACAGAAGGACGCAAATCACGGCAAGCACGCCGCACACCTTCCAGGGTCCGATCTGCCAGATATTGCAGGTTTACCAACCAATCACGATCCTTTGCAGGCAGGCTGGAGCGCGTAATTGCCCGCCCCAGTCCATCCAGACCAAGCGAGAGCGCAATCAAGGCCTGAGCAGTATCGTCATGCAGTTCACGGGCCAACCTCCGGCGCTCTTCCTCCTGCACACGCGTGACCAGGGAAGCATAGTCACGCAGCTCACCCTGCCTGCGCCGGGCACTATGCAGTTCCTGGACCGTACGCTGAAGTTCATTAGTACGTACGCTCAAGCGCGTGCTAATCAAAGCCAGGTAATAGATAGCAAAGAGTGGGATTAAGAAAAATAACCAGGCCAGCTCGGCCGCAACATCATCAAAAATATTGACGATGGGGAGAAGAGGTCCAACGCTCAAGACCAGGGCCTGGAAACGCAGGACCGGCGACTGCGTATATTCCTGCCAGGCCCCTTTCAAATTGGTATCATTCAAACGCATAATCAGAGGTAGCGAGAAAATGGTGAGCAAGCACATCATTAAGAGTGTTGAGGCGATCACCCCTACAAACTCCTGCGATAGAGCCAGTTGATGTAGTGGGCTGACCGTGAATAGAGCATGTGAGGGACGGGCAATGAAGACATAGACCGAATCGGAGATAAAGACAAGTAGCGCGGTTGTAGCAACACGGTAACTCGCCTCTGTCCAGCTTATAAACCTGCTTAAAACAGTATACAATTGCAAAAGTATCTGTGTAATTAACGCGACGAGGACAGCAGCCGGTCTTCCAATTAAAACACCCGCCGCCAGGTACACAGGTGCTGTAATATCAAACAAAAACAGAGGTCGCCAGGCATCGATAACACGTCGGCTATTCTCTTCACCGGTATTAGAGGTTTCCAGGCGCAGCAAGCGAAAAAGCAACCAGCGCCCCAAAAAGGTCAGTGCAACCGAGAGAATAAGCAAGCTGTAAATTGCACGAGGCCCATAAAAATTTTCGGCTGGTCTATAGTACCGCAAAGACCAGAAAAGCAGGCTTGCGGAAATAACAAGTCCTCCCAGGGAGATCCAGAAATTAATGCGGCGTTGCTTCTGTACGTCAGGTTTATTACTGCGCGTCATAGGTATCCTGCAATGAAATCAGCCCCTGGCGCAATGCAAGCAAGACAGCTTCGGTTCGAGATCCGACCTGCATCTTGGTGAAGATATTTGCCAGATGGCTATGAACAGTACGAATGCTTAATCCCATTCTACGCGCTATTTCTTTATTTGGTAAGCCCCTGGCGGCCAGACGTAAAACATCGAATTCGCGCTCGCTCAATAGATCCAGTGGGCGCTGCGCTGGCGAGCTGCGATTAGACAGGCGGCGCATCAATTTCTCGGTTAAGGATGGTTGTAAGACAGATTCTCCGCGTGCAACCGCACGCACGGCATTAATAAGCTCCTCACCATGCACGTTCTTCAGTAAAAAGCCTGCCGCACCAGCTTCAAGCAAGGCAATCAAGTAGGGTTCATCATCATAGGCCGACAGCACCAGAACAGCCGTTTCAGGACACATTCCCTTGATCTCACGCGTCGCTTCGATTCCGCTCATGCCTGGCATTGCAATATCCATAATCGCGATATTTGGTCTCAAGCGAGTAACCGCCTCCACCGCCTCCTCGCCGCTTGCCGCCTCTGCGACAACCTCGACATCATGCTCCGATTCCAACAGGCGGCGTGTCCCTTCGCGTACGAGGGCATGATCATCCGCCAATAAAACCCGAATCAGGCGATCATCCTCTTGTTCGCCATTTCGATGCTGTTGATTGTTCTGCTCTGTTGGCATTGCACTGGGAACAGACGTCTTTTTATTCATTTTCTCAAAATTTTGATCTCTCTGATTCACATCTTCCATGTGCCGACCTCGCTCTTTCCAATTGCATATGTTATAAGCACTTTTACAGCGTGAATATCTTATGACAGCCTGATTTAGGAAGGCTACCGCAATTGTGCTTAACAGAATCGATGGACCAACTTCAGCTTCTATTTTATCACGGCATTTTCCAAAAAAGAGAGATTAGCGGGGCTGGCTTGATATACACAGACATGATATTCTTAATAATAATCAATCTTCCTGGCAAACAGAGATCGTAACCACTGAACCAAATAGCAATATTTAGCAGAGTTCGTATCAAAAACACCGCTTCCAGCGTTCTATTAGAAAGCACTACAAAAGCCCATCCAGGAAAACTGCCACACAAAGCAGAAGGCCTGAGCACACAACCTGGATAGATGACAATAGAGTGCATATTCATACATCAAGACGCATATATACAAAAGTTTTTCTTACATCTTCAATTGTCGATCACGTCGCACTCACGCGTTACTATAAGTGGGAGACAGGTGGAGCGGCGCTCGCTCCTTATAGGCAGGTGATGAATAACTTAATGTCGTAATTACAGGGGCGACAACAATGGATAAAAAAGTATTTCAGACAACTATAGATACCAAGCAAAGCAACAGGAAGGGATAGGAGTAGTATGGGGATGTGTTTAGACGCAGAGGGATGTGGCACGCAAAATCGTGAGCAGGCCC
>DASSXK010000448.1:0-2595 GCA_035703945.1 Ktedonobacteraceae bacterium
CTGATCAGGAACTCCCGCAGTGTCGTGGGTGGGCTGGCGGCGGCCGAAACGGTTAGATCAGGTGGCAGGATGTAGGGAAGCTGCGAAAGCCCCCACGTTCCCAACAATGCACCCGTGGTAAACGCGCTCAGGAGGCGTGCCAGCTTGAACTTCCTGAAGAACAGCGCCACAATCATTGCCACCCCAAGCAGCATCGTAACAGCCACAGCCCAAAGCGCATGATCAAGCATCCCCTGCCAGAGGATTGGAGCCGCAGATGGAGCCTGAATAATTCCCAATAGCCCGAAAGCCGCCGTAACACCTGCCGCGATGAAAGCCCGGGTCCGAAAGGTATTCATCAGTTCAGTGTTTTTAATCCGTTCCGCCTCAACTGTCAGGTAGACTGGGGCGAGGGTTGCGCAGAGCGCGAGCGCCATTGCTCCAATCGTCAGGGCGAAAGGTGAGAGCCAGGGCCCGAAGGACGCTATAGGAGGTTGCCCATGTTGTATTCGAATCGTGCCGCTTGCCACGGCCGCCGCGATCGTTCCAAACAGAAATGGCGTGATCATACTGGCGATTCCAAACGCTCGTCCCCAGGCCTCGCGTGGAACGATCGATCCCCCGAAATGAGTACGGAAGGCGAACGAAGCCCCACGCAACACAACGCCGATCAACGCCAGCGAAAGAGGAATAAACAGGGCCGTTGCCAGCGTCGCGGCCACAATTGGAAAGGCGGTATAAAGTCCCACCACGATATAGATCAGCCAAACATTATTGGCTTCCCAGACTGGCCCAAGAGCTTTCACGATCAACTGGCGCTTATCGGCTTGTTCAGGACCAGGTGACAAAAGATCCCAGATGCCGCCTCCAAAATCAGCGCCACCCAGGACCGCGTAGGTGATCATGGATAGCCAGAGCAGGACAGCACTGCCATAAATCAAGAACATTATGTATTCACCCCCACCTCTTTTTTACTGCCCGATTCAACGGCAATGTTTTCGCCTAAATCTTCCGAGGGTTTCGGCTGACGGGCCAGCCTTAGTAGCAGGAAGACCAGCGTTCCCCCAAGGAGCAGATAGATGCAAGAGAAAATCAGGAAGCTTACATTCATCCATTGCGACGGGTTTACTGCATCCTTTGTTTGCAGTAGCCCATAGATAGTCCAGGGTTGCCGACCCTCTTCGGTAACGATCCAGCCCAGCTCCAGTGCCAGGAAAGCCAGTGGTCCCGCCAGGACTGTTCCTCGCAGCAGCCACTTATTCTCAGGTACCAGGCGTTTACGCTTAAAATACAGGAGCCAGAAAATTGCCGCGATCAAGAGTCCAAAGAAGGCACTCCCAACCATCCCATCGAATGACAGATGAACCATTGTTGCTTCAACAGAATTGGGTCGTATCCCCTCCGGGAATGAGTTGAGTCCGCGTGTATAAGAAGTGAGGTCAAAATGAGCGATCAAACTTTCTCCATGAGGAAGCTCGATCGCATAATAGACCTGCCCTGTCTTCTCATCAACGATGCCGCCGAGATACATTGGCTTGCCATTGCCTGATTGCAGGACACCTTCCATTGCCGCGTACTTTGTCGGTTGAGCTGTTTCAAGGAAGCGAGCATTAAAATCGCCACTGACAATTTGCAAAGGCATTGCCACTATCCCCAGCAGTAGACCAAGCAGCAGACCCTTGCGATGATAGTTATCCAGCCTGCCCCGTAGCATCCCAAAGGCATAGACGGCAGCCGCTCCAAATCCGGTCGCGACATAGGATGCCAGGATCATATGTGTTGTTTCATAGGGTGTGCTGGGATTCAGCATTGCCTGAAATGGGTCGATACCCACGACCTGTCCTTTGACGATTTGAAAGCCAGCCGGCGAGTTCATCCAGGAGTTGGCCGTTGTCACAAACCAGGCGGAGGTGAGGCCACTGATCCAGATTGGGAAAGAAGTCAGCCAATGAACTATTGGCGAGAGACGTTTGGTGCCAAAAAGATACACACCAAGAAAAATACCCTCAATAAAGAAAGCGAATCCTTCCAGCGCGAAAGGAAGGCCAATAATCGAGCCTGAATACTTTGTAAAGGAGGGCCAGAGCAAGCTCAACTCGAATTCGACGATAGCCCCGGAGACGGCTCCGATCGCGAACAGGATCGCGAAGGCTTTTGTCCATTGCCGAGCAAGGGCCATCCAGGTACCATCTTTTTTCCATAATGCCAGCCCCTCGGCAATGCAGAGCATTAAGGGCAATCCTACCCCGAGGACTGAGAAAATGATATGGAATATCAACGAAGTACCCATCTGTGCCCTGGCAGCGAGTAAATTTGAGAACATCTTTTTTCCGTTCAGCGAAGGCTTTTTTGATACAAGTTGTCGATCAAATGTAGCTTCCAGTTTTGTTGTGTTTGAGTGATAAACTTACGTGTTGTTCAATCTATAACACGTTTATCAAACCTTTAGCGGATATTTTTGGATTGGGCGGCTTTCACTCAGGAATGACACAAAAAAGCCCCCTTTCTAAAATGAAAGGGGCTGGAGATAGATCCTGTGGTGGAAGAATGCTTCTCTTAAATAGCTTGCCATGAAAAGCCAATTCGCAACGGCGCTCTCGCGCTGACGAAGCGCTT
>DASSXK010000702.1:0-21805 GCA_035703945.1 Ktedonobacteraceae bacterium
ACAACTTTGCCGGGGTCGCGAAGGGCTGCTAAGGTACTGATTTCTCAGTAATAAGTGTGGCACTAAATAATCGCAGATAAAAGAGGCTTGTCTGGTATTTTCTGGACAAGCCTCTTTTGATTTTTCTCAGGACGATAGAAACTGTCGGAACTGTTACTTTACCTCATGAATAGATTGATAGTTTGGGCGCGACTTGTTTCCTTTAGCTCGATGATAACGCTACGTTGTTCGTAATTATAGAGCCATTCGATAGAACTCTCTTCAAGCAGGACAGTTTGTGGTTCGGACGCGACCTCGCGAAGCTCAAGCCGAATCTGCTGACGGGGAGGAATAAAGCTCCCTTCCTGCTCACCGAGCAGCACGCGAATATGTTTGTTTTCTCCCTCGCAGGTGATGGTTCGCCGGGCATAGGTGCCGTTGAGATAGGTATAGCCATCTCCGCTATCCTCGTACAGCATGGCTTTCCCATTGCCCTCGCCAGGATAGACAACGAATGTCAGCGGGTTGCTCTCTTTTTCGCCAACATAGTTCATTACAGGCCAGAGCGGCAGGGCTGTATTGGCACGAACATAGATGGACGGTTGACCAAGTGGGGCATGAGCCAGAATATGAGCCGGACCAACCAGGCGTTTTCCTGTCCAGAAGTGGAACCAGGTGCCTTCGGGAAGATAGACGTGGCGATAGCTGGTGCCGGGACGTGTAATCGGTGCGATCAGCAAGGCATTGCCACATAGCAGCTCATCATCTGTGCTACAGGCGTCTGGATCTTCTGGATAGGCCCAGAAAAGCGGGCGCAAGATAGGTGCTCCTGTACGATGACATTCTTCAAAAAGTGTATAAAGGTAGGGGAGAAGGCGTTGGCGCAGTTTGAGCAGATCGCGACAAAGCGATTCGTAGGGTTCCCCAAACGACCAGGGTTCCTGATGGCGCGTCTGCTTCTCAGCGTGATTGCGGCAAAATGGCTGAAAGATACCAAATTCGGTCCAGCGTGTCAGTAGCTCGCCGTTTGTATCGCCATAAAATCCACCGATATCGACTCCAGACCAGCCAACGCCTGATAGGCCAAGATTCTGCAACTGTGCCAGGCTCATCGTAAGATGTTCCCAGGTTGAAGAGTTATCGCCAGTCCAGAGCAAGGCATGACGCTGGATGCCAGCGTAGCCGGATCGTGAAATAACGACGGGTCGCTGCTCTGGTCGCAGTCGTAAAAGACCCTCCCGCGCAGCTTGAACCATCAATGAGCCATAGGCGTTATGGACCTGGAGATGCGACCTGGCAATCCCTCCGCCGGGATGGATGACCTCTGGCGGCATCGTTGAATTGAGCGGGATAAACAGGGCTGGCTCATTCATATCGGCCCAGACCCCGGCGACACCGTCCTCAAGTAAGGTTCGGTGTTGCTCGCCCCACCATACACGCGCCTCTGGATTGGTAAAATCTGGGAAGACACAGACTCCCGGCCAGACGGCGTTCTGATACTCGTCTCCCTGCTGCGTCTTACAATATAGATCGCGTTGGCGGCCATCGGTATAGACGCTATATGTTTCATCAACCTTCACACCTGCATCGACGATACATATAACATGAAATCCCAGCCCTTGCAGCTCGCTGAGCAGTTCCTCTGGATCAGGAAAATTGGTTGGATTCCAGGTAAAGACGCGATAGCCATCGAGACAATCAATATCGAGGTAAATGGTGTCGCAGGGGATCTCACGCTCACGAAACATGTAAGCAAGCTGTCTGACCTCTTCAGCGGTCTGATAGCTGAAGCGACTCTGTCCATTCCCCAGTGCCCAGAGCGGAGGCAGAGGCGTGCGACCCGTCAGATAGGTATATTGTGCCAGGACATCCTGGGGTGTTGGTCCACAGAAGACATAGTAGATAAGATCTCCATTGCTGGGGCCGAACCAGGAGCGTTGCGTCTCTTCGTGTGTCAGGTCAAATTCAACCTGCGTGGTGCTATCGAGAAAGAAGCCCCAGGCTTGCCCGTTGGACAGAACGAGTGTAAAAGGGATCGAGACATATAGATTATTTTGCAGGGCGGTATGGCCGCGCGGGGGATCAATATTCCAGAACAACTGGTGAGAGTTGGTTTTATCCAACTCGCCTGTTCGTTCACCACAGCCAAAATAACGCTCTCCGACCTCGTGTTTCTTATAGACGCGTGTCGGAGGCCCAAGTGTTGCGAGCGAATTGATGATATCGGGAGATGGACCCTGTTCGAGGAAGTGAAACCAGCCCATGCCAAGCTCTGGATCATCTGTCGCGAAGGTCCGACCGGACTGATCGGAGAAACCGATTCGTATTGGATCAAGCGAGATATGGGCATTTGCAACAGATGTCGTGATAGTTACTTCGCGGGGTTCCTCTAGAATAGTTAGCGGTTCCGGCTGCCAATGCTGGGAGACGACAGCCTCTGAGCGGTAGTCAGCCGAGCGCCCGGCTGGAAACAGGCCAACGCGAAACAGGTTGGGAGCGAGCGCCGTTACCTCGACTGTTGCCGAGCCAGCACGCAAGCAAACCTTCGCGGCGTCTTTTTCAACGGTCGTCGCTGTCCCAAGCGCGTGATAGCCAGGAGGACGGTTCGGGAACGAATGCGTGCTTGTGGCGGCTGGCGGTGCCATCTCCATAACAGTGTTTTCCTTTCGAATTGAGTGTATCCTTGCTAAAAAGCGTTTCAACTGGTCATTGATATGTTGAGTACCTGAACCGAGGAACCACTGGCAAGGTTTCCCGGTTCAGTGACTTGCTCCTCAGAATAAGGGCAGGGAGGGCGAGGCAAGCGCCCCCTTTCTGTTTTCCTCGCAACTCCCTGAACTCGTCTGTGATGATGATCAATCAGGCACTATAAACTTCGAGGCCACTGATAAAGGGATTATCTGCTCCACCCTGCGTAAAGGCGATGACAATCTGTCCGCTACTACTGGCCGTGGCTGTGAACGACTTTTGCAAGGCCGTTTTATAGCCAGCAGTTGCGAAGACATCAAAGCTACTTAAGACCTGACTGCCATTGATGGCGACATTAAATTTACGCTGTCCGGCGGCCTGGAAAGTGAGTTCGGCCCAATCGAGCTTCACAGTATATGAAGAACCTGGTGTGAGATTTGTGAGCGTATAGGTAAAGGAACTGTTCCAACGGCAGGTCTGCCAAACAGCCTGTGGAGCGGGATTACTGACGCCGCTGGTATTGATCGCCGTCGAGGTATCCGAGTACTGGTTGCCCTGATTAAAATCCATGTCGGAGACAAAGCTACCTGAGGCACTGCCACCAGCGTTAATCGCCGTTACCAGCGTTCCAGGAGGTGGCGGGCTAGAGGGCTTCCAGATCTCAATCCCGTTGATAAAGGGATTATCCGCGCCGCCCTGCGTGAAGGCGATGACGATCTGACCGCTGCTATTGGCGGTTGCGCTAAACTGTTTTGCCAGGGCCTTCTTGTAGCCCACCGTTGCAAAGACATCGAAGCTACTCAAGACCTGGCTACCATTGATGGCAACATTGAACTTGCGCTGTCCAGCCGCCTGGAAAGAGAGTTCAGCCCAATCAAGTTGCACAGTGTAGAGCGTGCCGGATGTCAGACCCGGAATGGTATAGGTAAAGGAACTATTCCAGCGACAGGTTTGCCAGACGCCTTGCGGAGCGGGATTACTGACGCCGCTGGTATCGATTGAGGTCGAGGTATCGGAAAACTGGTTGCCCTGATTGAAGTCCGTGTCGGCGACGAAACTTCCGGTTGCGCCTCCTCCGGCATTAATCGCCGTCACCAGGGTAGGTGGATTTGGAGTCGGAGTTGGCGTAGGAGTCGTGGTTGGAGTTGGTGTAGGTGTTGTCGTAGGAGTCGGCGTGGGTGTTGTCGTTGGAGTCGGTGTAGGAGTCGGCGTACCCCCGTTGGGATTCCAGACTTCGATACCGTTGATAAAGGGATTATCCACGCCGCCTTGCGTAAAGGCAATCACGATCTGTCCGCTAGCATTCGCCGCCACCTTGAACTGTCTGACAACGGCTTTCTTATAGCCTGCTGTGGCATAGACATCAAAGTTGCTCAGGACCGAGCTACCGTTGATGGCGACATTGAAGATACGCTGTCCGACGGCCTGGAAGGACAACTCGGCCCAATCAAGCTGAACGGTGTAGGATGTGCCAGAGGTCAAGCCAGGGATAGTATAGGTGAAGGAACTGTTCCAGCGACAGGTTTGCCAGACCCCCTGTGGGGCGGGATTGCTGACGCCGCTGGTATCAATGGAGGTCGAGGTATCAGAAAACTGGTTGCCCTGATTGAAGTCCGTATCGGCGACGAAACTTCCGGTTGCGCCTCCTCCGGCATTAATTGCCGTGATGAGCGTACCCGTGGGCGGTGGTGTAGGAGTTGGAGTTGGGGTCGGTGTATTGGTGGGCGTGGGGGTTCCGGTTGGACTTGGGGTCGGAGTCGGGGTCCCAGTTGGGAAGCCGCAGGTTTGTGGGGTGGGACTCCAGCCGGAGTTGCCCGAACCCATCGTCACATTCCATGAGCCCGGCCCCTCACAACTCTCCATGCCACCAACGGTCAGGCCGCTGGCCGTGACCGAATTGGCCGATCCAGTGATAGTATTCACCTTATTTGAGAAGGCGAACTCGGCATTACTGATATTGATGCCGCTCATCGCAACGTTGCTGATGGGGATGCCGCCATCAAATGAAATCGCCGCATACTGACTGTTGTCGATCTCGTCTCCCGAAACTGTGAAAGGAGCGCTGATTCCGCCGCTATCGGCCCAGAACATCAAGGCCCCAAATTGTTGGATGCCCTGATCCCCGTATCCGGCCGTATAGGTGATGGTATTGTTCGAGACTGTGGTTGTACCCGCAAATTGAGCCGTTGTATTGCCGAAATTTTCGTAATCCAGCATGATGCCGCCGCCGCGATACTGCGAGCCGCTAACGATATTGTTGGTGACGGAATTTCCATTGCCGCCATAGATGGCGATGCCATTGGCCAGGTAAGGGGACTGGATGGTGTTATGATCGAAGGTATCGCTGCTATCTCCGGTTGCTGGCACACCATCGGTCGCCGACCACATCGCGAGACCATCGTCACCCGCTCCACGTACGATCGTTTGCGAAACGCTGGAATTGGTAATGTTGCGATGGAAGTTGATGCCATCAGCAAGCGTGCTGTCAATACGACAGTTGGTGATGTTCAGGCCGTTAAAGGGACCATCGAACCACATCCCGACCTTGGTATGCTCGATCCAGATATTCGAAATGTTCGAACTGTTGAGGGAGCCGCCGATACCATTGTCCTGGATGCAATCGATGCGGTTGGTGATCTGACCCTCGATCCCAAAATTTGAGAGCGTGACGTTGGAACTGGTGCTGCCATCATAGGCATCGTTTCCGTAGACGCCAACGCCGGTACCGGTGCTGCCGATCGGTGCGCCTCCCAGGACAGAATACCAGGGACCCGCCCCTGTCAGGGTCACATTATTGACGAGAATATGACTGGTGACAAGATAGTTGCCCTTTGGAATCCAGACGCCCTTGCCTTGAGCTGAACCGGCATTAACGGCGTTTTGAATGGCCGTTGTGGCATCGGTTGCGCCGGTTGGATCGGCATTATAAGGCGAGTCTGTGACTGAAATGTAGCCTGTGGGCTCCGTCAGGGGAGCCGCTACTTGCTGGAAATCAGCGACATCGATGGCGTACCAGGCGGCGGTATTTTCGGAATCGACCTGCAATTTTACCTTTGTGCCTGTGGCCATTTGTGGCAAGAACGCATGCATCTCATCGAACTGGTGAGAGGGGGTTCCACCGGGTGTGTCAGACCAATCGTTACCGTTACAATTTCCAAAATTGGGGGGTCCATACACCCAGCTATACTTCGAGGTAAGTTGCAGGTCATTGGCCTGCTTCACGCCATTGATATAGATGCTCAAGGAAGCGTTGATTCCACCTCCACCGGAAGCGTCCGGAATACTATAGCGCAGGTTGATCGAGTTGGCTGACTGAGGCACAACAAACTCAACCGATTGACCCTGGGTTAGCTTGACGGCCTGGCGATCGACGGCATCTGAGGCCAGGCTGCCCAGGGAAAAATCGGGGCCGATGATCGAGCCGTTTGTGGTCTGAGTGTGAGCCTCCAACTCAACATAGGGAAGGGAGGCACCGGAGCCACCTGTCAGGGCGGCTGGCGGTTGAGCTGCCGCTTTCGCAATAGTGGGACGTGTAGAGACAATACCAATCGTACTGATGACCAGCATGAGCAGAACAAGCACGAATGTCCCCACTGTCTGGTAACGCTTTCTGCGTTGCGCGTTTTGCATCGTGCAAAATCCTTTCCAGGCTACTTCTTTGAGCCATGCCGTCAGCCTGCCACAGGGCATGGCCTTCTATAACGGTGTAACAGCTTGTCAAAGTAGGTTTGGCACCACTGAATAATTGGGCGAGAGTGAACGCCCAATTATTCAAATACGAAACGTCAGTTATCCTTTCAAACCGGTCAGACTGATCCCGCGAATAATCTGCCGTTGGAAAAGCAAGAACAGGATAATCGGAGGAATACTGGCCAGGGCCAGCCCGGCAATCAAATAAGTAAATGGCAAAGGATAATTTGAATTGATCCCCGATTGGCGGTAGATCGCGACACTTAATGGCTGAAGATTGCTATCAGTCAGCACAAGCAGGGGCCAGAGAAAATCCTTCCACGAGGCCACAACCGTAAAGATGGTTACGACAGCCAGCGCCGGACGAGACAGCGGCAGAATAATCCTGAGAAACAACTGCCAGGAATTTGCTCCATCCAGGAGAGCCGCTTCGGTCAGATCGGCAGGAATACTGTCAAAGAAACTTTTGAGTACCAGAATATTAAAGGCGCTGGCTGCTGAAGGCAGCCAGATCCCTGCCCAGGAATTGATCAGGGAGATGTGAATGAAGGGCAGATCACTGATATTGACGAATTGAGGAATCAGGTAAGCCACTGGCGGCACCATCAGGGTGCAGAAAAAGCTAAACTGAATAATGTTTTTGCCCTGGGGACGCAGTTTCGAAAGCGAGAAAGCAGCCGTAGCAGAGACCAGAATCTGTAATACAATAGCTCCCACAGCCAGGATCAAGGTATTGCTGAAATAGAGGGGAAAATTCAGGACATTCCAGGCGTTGCTTAAATTGCTCCATTGTGGATGTATGGGCCATAAGGTTGGTGGGGTCTGAAAGATCTCAATGCTGGACTTGAGAGCTCCGCTGAATATCCAGTAGACGGGACCGAGTGTGATCAAGGTGGATAGCAGCAACAGGGCGAAGACCAGCCAGTAGATAAGGCGTCCTGAGGGGCGTCTTAACATAAGCGGCGAAATCAATGTGCGTTCGCTGGCTTCCTCGATAGGCAGCCCTCGACGAAACCAGTTTTTTTTGGTGGAGAGGGTCGGAACTGGCACATTTGGGATAAGCATGGCTTAGTCTCCTTGCATCAAACGATTGGTTAGCCGCATATAGAGAAGCGCGAAGACGGCCAGCACCAGGAACAGCATCACACCTAAGGCACTTGCACTTCCGAAATCAGCGTTCTGGAAGGCATAGTTATAGATCAACAGTAGCACGCTCATCGTCGCGTTTTGTGGTCCCCCGGAGGTGATCGTAAATGGCTCGGTAAAGACCTGCATCGTCCCAATAATCTGCAAAACCAGCATCAGCAGCATGATTGGACGGATCGCGGGCAGTGTCACATGCCAGAGTCGTTGCCAGATTTTCGCGCCGTCCAGCTCCGCCGCCTCGTAGAGCGAGGCCGAAACGCCTTGCAGGGCTGCCAGGTAAATTAGCATGGTTGAGCCGGCTGCGCTCCAGGTCGCAACGACCATCAGGGCTGGCAGGGCCGTTCCAGGCGTCTCCAACCAGAGACCCGGTGGGAGATGAACCAGGCTCAACAGGGCATTCAGCAGACCTGAATCGGGATTGTAGATCCAGCGCCAGAGAAAGACCGTCACAATTGGCGATAGCATCACCGGCAGATAGAAGGCCAGGCGGAAGAAACCTTTGCCGTGACGCATCTCGTTAATCAGCAAGGCCAGGATGATTGGAACGGCATAACCAAATAGCAGGGCATAGGCGGTAAAGGCCAGCGTGTTGCGCCAGACAATCCCAAACAGCGGATCGGATAACACATGCTGATAATTGGCCCACCCAACCCAGGCCGGCGGATTGATCATATCGATGCTCTGAAAACTTATGACAAAGCCCAGCACAATCGGGTACCAGACAAAGAGCGCGAAGATCAGGAGCGCAGGCAGCAAGAAAAGATAGCCACTGAGATTGCGTTGAAGCATGCGCCGCAACGTTTGCCCCAGCAGCCGTCCCGGCAGCGAAGCGCGGACGCTCTTATGAGCCGCAGCATCCTCCGGCAGCACTGTCGGCTCCTGACGTGGCAAATGGGATGGTGAGGACGATGGTAGACCCATAAAA
Organism: Ktedonobacteraceae bacterium; assembly: GCA_035703945.1. GTDB lineage: Bacteria > Chloroflexota > Ktedonobacteria > Ktedonobacterales > Ktedonobacteraceae > DASSXK01. Next base: position 8,429 of record DASSXK010000702.1, read on the forward strand.
ATCTCCTTGTCGTGACAGGATGTTTATCAGCCGGGAGCAACCTCTCTGTTGCCAGAGAAGCTGTTCCCGGAGAGCCTGGCCTTAAGAGGCTGACTGATCGAGGATCTGCTGGAATTGCTGAGCAGCCTGATCGAGTAGCTTCTGTGGATCGGCACTGGGATTTGTTAGCACTGCCTGCATGACAGGATCAAGGGCGGCATACATTTTCTGGGTCTGCTTGCGTGGCTCTGGTCGTAAAGCTGCGGTTGAATTGGTGAAAAGCGTGTAGTTTGAAAGCGGCACATTGGCGTATTTGGTTGTGAGCGCATTCACCTTCTGCTGGAAATCGCCAGTGAAGAGCACATTAGTTGGAGCACCCACGACCTGGCCATTGGCTGATTGGTTTGCCAGGTTGCTTTCCATTACATTCAGGTTGAAATTGTTGTAGGTGACGAAGTCGAAACCGGCCTTGATGGCCGCTTGAGAAGACTTGGGATTGAAAATGAAGATATTTCCGCCAGTCAGGACGGCATTGCCGCCATGTTGGGGCATGGGTCCGATGCCGAAATCCGCCAGATTTGCCTGATACTGCGACTTCAGCGTATTGAGTTGATCGGGTGCCATGATGACCATCGCGACTTTGTTAGTTGCCAGCAACTGGAGCGTATCGGCCTGCGTGAACAATTGTTGCTTTGTCATCGACTGATCGGTAAAGCGCATATCTTTGAGCAGTTGGAGCACACTTGTGCCTTTGTCGCTATTGAACATTGCTTTTGTGCCATCGGCGGACTGCATATCTCCACCGGCGGTATAGATCCAGTTGGTAAAATGCCAGCCGCCCTGGTTGCCCGTACTGGTTTCGGCGAAGCCAGCCACGGAGGGACTTGTCAGGCGTTTGGCATAGGCCCGGAAATCCTCCCAGGTCAGAGGAGGCTTATCAGGATCGAGGCCGGCTGCTGCGAACATCTTGCGGTTATAGTAGATCCCCAGGGCGTAGGCATTGACCGGGACTCCATAGATCTTGCCTGTAGAGGCATCGGTGGCGATACTGGCGATGCTGGGATTATAGCTGTTCCAGATAGACCAGCTTTTGGCCAGCTTCGTGATGTCCGCGACCGCGTGCTTGCTGATGAGCAGTTGTGGCTCTGTAAAATAACTTTCCTTGACATCTTCTGACTGTCCAGCGGCCAGCCGTGCAAAGTAGGTTGAAGGGTCGTAAGGATCGTTCTTGCCCTCAATCTTTTCGCCTGGATAGGCCTGCTCAAAGGCCTTGACGCTCTGGTTAAACACATAGACTGCCCCGGTATTGCTGGCGGGTGGCAAAGTGTCGATAGTGGCTGTTACGTTGGTGCTGGCTGGTGAGGCGGTGGTTGAGCCGCAGGCTGCCAGGGCATCCAGGCTCAAGGCACCCATGCCTAGAGCGGCCGAGTACTGCAAAAAATCGCGCCGACTGAACGAAGAGCCAAAGTTTGGTTTTGTATTCATGATGAGACCTCCTTGAAAAAAAGACATAGCTTCCCTATGTCATGTTGCCAACATGTCAAGATGACATATCAGAACATGACCGTATGAACGAGGAAACAATCGTTTTCCTTGTTTAGATAATTGCCAGGAGAGACGCAGATAGAAAAAGTTTACCTGCGAATAGCGTAGAGATGGCGTGCAACCAGCGAGCCCAAAACGTTCCTGGTCAGGCTGGAACGTTGCGAAGGAATTAGCTTCATAGCTTCTAGACCTCCTCAAAGGGTAGTTTGTTCGTCAGACGGCGACGAAAGCAACAGGTGAGCCACCAAAGAAGGATACGAAGAAGAGTAATACGAGCGACAGGTGTTTGGGAACCTTCCCTCTCTTTCCTCATCTGGCAAAAGATGAGAGACAGGGTAGAACGTCAACGTTCATTTCCGCTTGAAAATAAAGAAAGTAAATTTAGGGTAACGTTTACCTTATGTTTATAGAACAAAAGGTAGCATAGAAAATCAGCGTTGTCAATGGGAAAACATGTAGTTTCTTTTATTTACTCTCATCGAGCGATAAAAATGCAAAAAAGGGGCGGAATTGAGTGGTATTACACGAATGCAATTGACATTTTTTTAAAAAACGGGTACGCTTAACCCAACAAATCAAGGTTATCGTTTACTCAATTTAAGGGGTGTGTAGAGCATTGGAGCAGAGACAGATAAAACGTTCGACCATGACGCAAATTGCGGAGGAGGCGGGAGTTTCGACGACCACAGTTTCCAAGGTGCTTAATCAGCTTCCGGGGGTCGGGGCGAAGACGCGGGCGCGTATTTTGGAGTTGATTGAACAGCATGACTACGTTCAGAACCATGCTGCTCGCCATTTGCGCAAGGGGCAGAGCGGCCTGATTGATCTGGCGATTATGCGCCTTGAAGGTGGCTATGATCTAGGCATTATGCGTGGTATTCAGGATGCCTTAGAAGAGAGTGGGCATCGGCTCGTCTTCTTTGCCACCAATGAAGATGAAGCCACCGAGCTTTTGTGGTTGCGACGTTTGCTTGATCAGTCAACGGATGGGGTTTTGCTACTGCTCCCCTACGAACGGATCGGCATTGCGAAGACCTTGCTGGAACATAAAATCCCATTTGTGGCGATCGGGGATCGCAATGAACCAACAACAGTTTTTCCCACGGTCGGGTCAACGATCTGGCTGGGTGGGTATACGGCCACGGAGTATCTGATTTCCCTGGGACATCGACGGATTGCGATTATTACGGGTCCGCTCCATCTTACGACGTCTCGGGCCCGGCTGGCGGGATATCGTGAGGCGCTTGAACGTGCGGGAATCGCGATCGATCCCGCCTTGATTTGTGAGGGCAATTATCTGTTAGGCGATGGTGTGCAACAAGCCTATGCCCTGCTGGATCTGCCCAAGCCACCGACCGCAATCTTCGCCGGAAACGACGCGCAGGCGGCGGGGGTCTACCAGGCGCTTTATCAACGCAATATCCGTATTCCGGATGCAATGAGCGTGATCGGCTTTGACGATGTGGCGTCTACCGCCCAGATGTCTCCGCCGTTGACAACGATTCACCAGCCGCTCGCAGAGATGGGGAAGATGGCCGCGAATATGTTGCTTCGTCTTATCGCAGGTCAGCAGCTTGAATCAAATCATGTTGAACTCTCGACCTCGCTTGTTGTGCGAGAATCCTGTGCAGCTCCACGCCAGGGGCTACTGCCTGCTCGCTGAGGGGCTGCACTAACGTTGTCGAGAGGAAAATCTGGACTTTCCTTGCATCGGGTAGATCTGTAAAATGATCAAGGCACTTTTACAATAGACTTTGAACGAGTCATTCTGATGATGAAGAGGATCAGACCGGCTGCCAGGGCTATGATCAGGAAGCGTGCGATCCATTGGGGTGAGTTCATGGGAAGTGTCAGTAGCCAGGAGGGCGGATCTTGAGAGCGGGAGCCGTCTATCACAGCCATCGGGGCTGTGCCAAAAGGAGCCAGTCGAATTATCCCGGCATCGCTAATTCCCAGGTCGTAGCGTACTTGTTCACTGGGAGCTTGCAAACTGAGGTAGGTGAACCAGCTATTTGGTCGCACCCAACTCATATTTCGGTCACGCGAGAGGTCAGTATAGAGTTGCTCAGGCATCTGCTCCTGAAAAGCAACTTTGAAGCCAGGTGCTCCAGGGATGTCGCTTCCGACGGCGGATTGCCCGATTTTTGCATTAAAGCCCGACGTGTTAAGTGGCATATCAGTCAGGAAGAAAAGATCGGCCTGGACCTGCTGACCGTCGAGCGCTAATACCTCCAGTGGTACCCAGGGATGTTTGGTTTTCATCGTGATAAGCAAGGGAACACCATCGCCTTGCAGTTGATGACGCTCGGCGACTCGTTGCGTGTTGTATTTCGCTGCCATAAAGATCGGGCTACCTTTGGCATAAGCCAGGAGGTGGTCACGTGTATCCCCATTGACGACGAAGTGATTCTGGCCTGCCCAGTTGAGTATTTCCTGGCCACTTCCCTTGATTACAGTGACATCAAGGGCTTCAACCTGTACTTGCTGAAGCACCTGGGCGGAGCTGTTGACCGTGCGTACTTGTAGAAAAAACTCGGGAGGTTGAGGATGGCTTTCGAGGTTAAGACGCTGGAGAGTCCAGGCACCCCCGGCCTCAATTTTTTCAGGGACAGCCGGTAGAGGGACAATCCAGCCCAGGTTCTTTTCGGTTCCTTGATAGGAAAAGCTGGTGAGGTAATGCTCAATGCCATCATGCCAGGCAACCAGTGTAGAGGCGTGAGCCAGTCTAACATCGCCATCAGGTGCGATCAGTCCTCCGCAAGCAAATGCAGATGGAGTTAATAGTACAAAAAGTGCAAAAAATAGTACCGTAATACTAAAGAGTTTACGCATGTTATTTCCTCTTTCGCAATATTTTAGCTGATATTGTGCTACTTATTATGAATGACGTCATAGAGGGTAGAAAAGTTCCTGATTTCATTTAGTTGCCTGCTTTTCGTTTATTTATAGGTGAAGCTGTAATTTTTGGGAAATTGGTGATCAGATACTATGTTTTCTGGCCTCGCCAGTCGATATTATAAGTAGAAGATAAAACTTCCTGCCTCCTTCCACGGTATCTTTTTGGTATATAGCTGGTTTCTGACTATAAAACGTTGTTGAACGGCAAAACTTCTTATAGTCAGAAACCAGGCATGGAAGCTAACATTGGGATCAGAGACGGCTTGAGGAAAGACTATGCTTGCACAGATTAATGATTTGATCGGCCAGGCATTTGCCGGATATCGGCTCATCCGTATTTTGGGTAGGGGCGGGACAGGGGTGGTCTTCCTGGCACATTTGCTTCATGAGCCGGAACAACAGGTGGCGATCAAAATCCTCTACCCACATGAATATAGTTCCAACGAGAATATTTTGGCTATTCGAGGACGTTTTACACGCGAGACGCGTGTGATGCGCCAGCTTGGGCACAAGCATCTGGTATCACTTCTGGGCTCTGGAGAATATGAAGGGTTTCTTTACCTGGTGATGCCCTATCTTGTTGGCGGCTCCCTGAATATGGTGTTGCGTCAGCAAAAAGGGCCACTGCCTCTACAAGAGATCGCTGGCTATCTTAAACAACTCGCCGAAGCATTGGATTATGCCCATGCGCACAATATCGTGCATTGCGATATCAAGCCGGGGAATGTCTTACTGGATGTGGAAGGAAATATTTACCTGAGCGATTTTGGGGTGGCACGACTTTTTGAGTACAATCCAGATGATTCTATCACGATGTCACCGACATTAACGGCCCCAGGTGAGGTGTTTGGTACACCCGCTTATATGGCACCTGAGCTTTTTGAGGGTGAGAGGGCAAAACCATCCTCTGATATTTACGCGCTGGGCGTGATGCTGTATCGTCTTGTCGGTGGTCAACTCCCTTTTTCTGGCAAGCTGCCGGTTGAAATTGGGATCAAGCATATTAATGATATGCCCCCCTCTTTACGAGCATTGCGGCCAGAACTGCCTGAAGCGGCCGAGGAAGCGATCATGCAGGCGCTTGCCAAGCAGCCCGAAAATCGCTATAGCAGTGCCCGAGCCTTTGCTGAAGCATTCGAAATTGGTTTACAAGACAGATCAGAGTTTAAGGTGAAGCGGTTAATCCTTGCTGCCTCGAAGCCGTTACAGGCGAGGGAAATAACGCGACCGCTACAAGCCCCTATAACCTTGCCAGGGAGTTCGGGTTTGGGGGGAACCAGACAAATTGTCTTGCGGCGCACGCGACATCTCCAGATTACCCTGACAGGTGTATTTTCGCTGTTATTGATTCTGGCAGCTGTGGTTGGCGGAATTGGCCTGGGTCGCTTGAATGATACCTCAGCCAACACGATCTCATCGCTGGGAGTAGTGCAGCAGCATCCGTTTTTGACCCCGACGCGTGAGGCCAGACGCAAGCGGGTAGTGAAATCCCAAACTTCATGGTCGTCTCAAACGGTCTTTAATCTGGCATCGTTAAAAATTGAGGTGCTTGATACCAGGATTGTCGCGTTTAACGTTCAGAATAATGCACAGGTTTGGAGCTATGATACTGGTAGCCAGGTGGTCGCGCCGCTTGTGACGGTCGGGGGATTTGCTTACAGTGTGAGTGAGGACGGCCAGGTGATTGCGCTTCGGATGGAATCTGGAACCCAGGCGTGGTCCTATCAGATCGGCGCGGCTGTCTACCTGCCTGTAGAGGTTCAGGAGATGGTCGTTTATGTGACTACAACGGATGGGTATCTCTACATGCTAAGGGCCAGTGATGGTGGGCTGCTTGAGATCGATGCTCCCAGGTTGATCCCGACGCCGACCCCAACTCAATCCCCGACGCCGAGGCCAACACAGCCCCCAACACCAACCCCAACGCCAACGCCTGGCATAACGCCAACGCCCAGCGTGACACCAACCCCAACACCAGAGGTAACGCCGACGCCGACGCCGACCCAATCCCCGACGCCGACGCCGACTCAATCCCCGACGCCAACACCTCTACCGTTGCCTGGGACGATGCCGATTCCGACCCCTGGAACGGCGCAGATGTCCGTTTAACTACAAATAACAATGCCGCCTCTGAAAGCCTCTCTCAAAGTTGCCGAAGAAGGCAACTCCCGTTTCTTTTCAATGGTGCCGAAGGAAGCAAAAAGCAGGAAGGGTGCAGGGGAACTCAGTTCCCCTGCCAGTGCGCGAGGTGCACTCGCAAAACTCCCCTTTCTCTCTTTCGGAGCCGCCGCAGGCGGCGCGAGAAGGGTTACTGGAGAGTATAGGTAGGAGAAAAGATATATGCATATCATTAGTCAGGTAAAATTGGGGGTATACTGTTACATAAAATAAGGAAGAAAGGATACTTAAGCACATGAAATTTTCTCAAAATAGAACTATTACCTGGAAAATACCAAAACTGACATTTAGCTCGCTTTTAAAATTAATAGGATTAATGCTGGGGGGATTGGTAAGTCTGGAAGTATTGATTCTTGGACTTTTGAGCCTGACCACAACCATGCGCAAACGTCGGCAGGGGGATCAGAAGTTTCGTTTTCCGCATATAGACCTGGATGAGATGCAGCTAGGCGATAATACCTTGCAGATTTATAGCTATGGACAAGATGTCTATGATGCAATGCTGGAAGCGATTGACGGAGCCAAGAAATGCATCTACCTGGAAACGTATATCTGGAAAGACGACAAGGTCGGACAGATATTTAAGGAGCACCTGGCCAGGAAGGCTGCCGAAGGCGTCCAGGTCCATGTGATCTTTGATAGTTTTGGTAATCTAGTCGTGCCGCACGATTTCAAGATTTTTCCGCCTGAGATCCACGTACTGGAATACCAGTCCTTGCGGCCCTGGCTGAAACCCTGGCAGGTTTTTAACTTTGAACACTATGCCCTGGATCATCGCAAAGTGCTTATCACCGATGGCGAGATTGGTTTTATTGGCGGATATAACCTGGGTAGCCTTTATGCGACCGAGTGGCGGGATACACACCTGCGTCTCAAAGGACCAGTCGCGGCCGACCTGGGACGCTCCTTTATTGACTTCTGGAATCGCAATCATGCAAGTCATCAGATAGATGCGCCGTTTGGAGGCACATTTGATCCATTTCTGCGCCTTCAGGAAAACGATGCCCACCAGTTGACCTTCCCGATTCGCGATATGTATATTACAGCGATTAACCAGGCCAGGTCATCGATTCTGCTCTCTAATGCATATTTTGTGCCGGATCATACCTTGCTCAACGCGCTGCAAGCGGCGGCGCGACGAGGTGTAGATGTACGGATACTGATTCCCTGGAACTCAAACCATGTGATGGTCAAGTGGCTTACAAACGGCTTCCTGACCTCATGTATGGATGCGGGTATTCATATCATGGGATATAAGAAGTCTATGCTGCATGCCAAGACCTGCATGATTGATGATAAATGGGTTACAATCGGAACTGCTAACCTGGATCGCTTAAGTTCTCTGGGCAATTATGAGATTAATATTGAAATATATAGCAAGGAAGTGGCAAAGCAGATGCGTAGCCTCTTTGAGTGCGATGAGACCAACGCCTTCGAACTGAAGCCGGATGAGTGGAAGAAGCGGCCCTGGTATTCCAAGTTTAGCGAGTTGGTTCTGAGTCCATTGCGCTTTATTGGGTAGACTTTCTTATAAAATAAAAAAGATCAGGCATCAACTCGTTGTCCTGACCTTTTTTATTTTACGGCCTGGGGTTTAGTTGAGGAGGCGATTGATTGTCTCAAGAACAGTAAAGATGTCGAATGGTTTGCCGAGATGGGTGTCGCAGCCTACTGCCAGGGCCCGCTCTTGATCTTCTTTGGAGACGTGGGCTGTCACGGCAATAATGGGCGTTTGGGCAAACTCGGGCCGAGCACGTAAAAGAGGGACAACCTCCCAGCCGCTCATGCCGGGCAGTGACATATCCATAAGAATCAGGTCAGGCTGAAACTCGACCGCGAGCTTCATGGATTGCTGTCCATTTTCGGCGAAGCGCAGTGCATAATCTTCCTCTTCCAAAATTTGCTCAAGCAAGAGGCGCATATCTTCACTATCATCGACAATCAAAATTTTTTTCTGGGCTGAAGTGGTATCATGATTCATTCGTTTTCTCTCTTATTACCCCCTGATAGGAATCAAGTGTCAGCGTGCCACTCAGGGATTGGATGGCACGACGCTGTACATCAGGAAGATGCAGGTGGCTCTTCTGGCGATGCTGGATTTTCTGGCGATGGCGAATCTTCTGGCTCTAAAGGCGGGGATGATTGAGGAGGATCTGCGGCCTGATCAACGACCTTCTCATCACGTAAGAGTTCCTGCTTGTCCATCTGTACGACCAGCATCAACATATCGGGGGGAGCCTTTTCGATGAGCTCCATAATATCTTGACTGTCGGAAGTGGTCAGATCGTAGCCGTTTTTATGGATGATGCGTTCAATAAATTGGTGAATATTGTGCTCATTATGAACCAACAGAATCGGCTTAATCTGTTTGGGGTGTGCGATTGCAGGCTTGCGATCAGGGTCCATGATCTCCATAGAGTGAGCGTTGTCTGATTCCATCACTGCTTGATCGATTGCGTCAGGCAGGTAGGCAGTCAATTGATGAAGTGTGCTTAAGAGCGCATCGCGTGTGACAGGCTTAACCAGGTACTCGTCGGCGCCCAGGACATAACCGGCTGAACGATCTTCCAGGACAGTGAGTAGAATGACCGGAATCGATGAGGTGACAGGATTGGACTTCAACTGATGAAGAATCTGCCAGCCGTTGACGCGTGGCATCATTACATCAAGCGTGATGGCGCGGGGTTGAAGCTCTTGAACGACGGCGACGGCCTGGGTGGAATCCTGGACGCCGACGACCCGGTAGGGAGAGTGCTCCAGCGAGGCCGAGATGAGCTGTAAGACGTCGGGATTATCGTCGATAGCCACGACAAGGTAGGGATTTTCTTCCCCGTCATTCTCGTACCAGACGGAGTCTAAGATCGCAGCCGGGTCGGTTTGGCGATCAAGATTGGCGCGAGTATGGAGGGTATTCAGGCGGACCTCTTGAATCGACTGGCGGTCGCGAGCATGCATTGGGAGCACCACTGTGAAGGTCGTACCCTGGCCGGGAACGCTTTCAATTTCGACACGTCCACCGAGCAGCGTCGTTAGCTCGCGCACGATGGAGAGACCCAGGCCGGTGCCGCCGTAGTTGCGGCTGTTACTGTTATCAACCTGGTAGAAGGCTTCAAAGATGTGTTCCTGTTTTTCCGCAGGGATACCGATGCCGGTATCCTGAACGGCAATCATGATCTGTTCCGCTTTGGTTTTTTCTGCCTCGTCGGTCATTATATGCAGGCGGCGTTTGGCGGTAATCGTCACGCCTCCCTGTTCCGTGAATTTCAAGGCATTGGAGATCAGATTGAGGAGGATCTGGCGAAGTTTCTGGGGATCTGTCTCCAGGTTATCGATCTCATCCTCGATAAAGACCTCCAAACTGATCTTGCGCTCAATCGCGATCGAACGTGTTTCATCGATCAGTGAGTGTAACAGGTTGGGCAGACTCACTTCAGCGGCATTGACATCCATGCGGCCCGCTTCGACCTTGGCGAGGTCCAGCACATCGTTGATCAGAACCAGCAGGTGCTGAGCGTTTTTCAGGATGCGTTCGATATTGCCGGATTGGCGTTCGGTCATCGGTGTTTTCGCGGAAGGGCGTAGCAGCATCTGACTGAAACCGATAATCGAGGTCAGAGGTGTACGCAGTTCGTGGGACATCGTTGAAAGGAACTGACTGCGAGCGCGGTTGGCCTCTTCAAGGGCTGAATTCAGGACGGTCAGCTCGTCGCGTTGATGACGCAGGGCCCGGTTTGATTCTTCCTGTTCGCGTCCACGCTCGGTCAGCTCACGCGCCTGTTCCTGGATACGGGCATAGGACTGGGTGTTGCTGATGGCGGCGGCGATATTGCTGGCGACGACATTGAAGACATTGCGCGTCTGTTCCTTCATCGGATACATCGAACCAATGGCCAGGACGCCAAGCAGCTCATTGCCACGAATCAGAGGCATATGATACAGGCTGGAGGGAACAACGGACCCGATCATTGTTTTGATTTTGAAGATCTGACTGACATCCTGGTTTTGCTGGGTAATCGCCAGCGATTTACGCTCAGCGGCTACACGGCCAATCAACCCTTCACCGAGGGCGAAGGAGCCCTCCATTTCACCAATTGGGAGGCCGCGTGAGGTATAGAGGTTGAGCCGTTGCTCTTGAGCATCATACAGATAGAGTGCTCCTACCTGAATATCCAGCAGTGAGAAGGCACCACGCAGGAAGTTTTGCATTAACTCGGTCAGATCGAGACTATCGGTCAGGATGCTATTCAGATGTGAAACCTGCTCCAGGATATCGCGGTCTTTGAGGGCAACCTGTTGCTGTTGGAGGAGAGTGGCCATTTTATTAAAGACTTTGCCAAGCGCCATTAACTGGGTATCTTTAATACCCTCGACTCGCACTCCAAGATTTCCCTCACCGAAGGCGGCAGCAGTATCTTTTAATATCTCCAGATGGCGATACTGGTCGTTGATATACCTGCTAAAGATGCGCCAGATAATAACAATCATCACAACAGTAAGGAGCAGTGTGCCACTAATGACCGACCAATCCACGAGATTAGCTTGATTCTGTAGTGTTGAAAGGTCAAGATTGGCATTATCCTGGATGCGACTGATTGAGCGCCGAAAAGCATCAAAAAGCGTCTTGCCTTCAGCATTAAATTGGTCCGAGCGAGCTGCCTGAAAACGGCCTGCCCGCATATTTGCGACCTGAGGGTTAGCGAAGTTGTTTTGCCAGGAATTCGCTGTGTCCTTAACTCCCTGGAGCGCACGTGACGTTGCTTCGAAGCCCGTTTGGTTGGTATCTGATTGGATCTGGATGATAAGATTGTTAAAGTCGGTGCGACCGGTATTTAAAGGCGCAAGAAAGGCTGCATTATTGGTGATAATATAGCCCCGCAGGCCGGTCTCCTGATCGATCATCGATTGTTGTAATTGATTGATATGATCGTTTAATGTGACCTTCTGACTGCCGAGTGCCTGCTGATTATTTGAGACAAAAAGCCCGACCGCTGAATTCAGAATAAGGCAGATGATAAGTCCTGCGATGGTGATCAGGAGTCGGAGCCTTAATCGCTCGATAGAGCTTCTTCGCATAGGCTTTGTTGTTGGCTTTAGCGTTATTTGTTGCATGTGATGCTCTTATTGGAACGAGAAATATCAGTTCCTACTTTCTTACTATAGCCCATTTCTTTTAAACGTTTTAAATAGATTGAAAAATGCCGTGTTGTGGCATGTAGCTTCAGGAGTTCCTGAAGTAGGGGCCTTTCTTTATCACACGTTGGATGGATATGGTAACGCTTCGAAAAGCGTCATGAGTTTTGTGTAGCAGATGATACCTTGAAGCATTGTATCTCAGAATATTCATGCCGGTCAAACTGTTAACCACCCTTCCCATGTAGATATTGCTCGGCTTATACGGTATGCTTCTAGATATAGCTGCCAGTTTTACCTTGATTGATAAGGGATGATAGCCAGAAAAAAGGGACTTCTGTCTGGCAATAAGGTGGCCTAAATGACTGCAAATGAGTATGTCTAAGCCGTATTTTATGGCGATTAATAAGTATATGGGGGCGAAAGGGGAGATGGGCGTTTTGAATGAAGGTGAGTGATTGTAATACGTATTGAAAGGTAAGTGGCTATATGTCTATAGATAAGCGTGCTGCTAAGCCACGAGTCATTCTGAGTACAGTTATCAGGCGGATAAAGACAGATCGCCGAAGGATATCTGAACAACCCACGAAGCGTTGGAAGATCCTTTCCATGCGTACGATTGTGAGCATTAACCTCATCTTGATTGTTGGATTGCTGGCTCCCAGTAACTATATCGGAATTGTTCCGCGCTTTATGCCTGGAATAGCGAATTTGCCGTATGTGCATGCGGCCCCGCGCTCCTTTGAAACAATGACGCATTACAGACCAAAGCCACCTAAACCTCATCGCTTTGTGCCACTGATATATAGTGGAAATCCCTATTTGCCGGAGGTTGCTTTGACCTTTGATGATGGTCCCAACCCCGTTTATACGCCACAGATCCTGGCGATTCTGCAACATTTCCATGTGCCTGGAACATTTTTTGGTATTGGAAGGCAGATGGCACGCTGGCCCCGGCTTGTGAAGCAGGAACTTGCGCAGGGAAATGAGGTGGGGGATCATACCTGGGATCATGCCGATCTGGTCTGGCTCTCGAACGCCAGCATTTATTGGGAATTACAAAGCGCTTACCAGGAATTAGGACAGGTTGGAGGTAAGATGCCAGTCTACTTTCGACCGCCCTATGGAGCATTTAACGCCAATGTGCTGGCCCAGGCCAAAAAACTGCATGTGATGACGGTGCTCTGGAATATTGATCCGACGGATTGGGCAAGGCCCGGTACTTCCTATATTGTCAATGTAATTGAGCGGAATATGCATAATGGGAGCATTGTCCTGATGCACGATGGCGGCGGAGATCGTAGTCAGACGGTGGCGGCACTTCCCAGCGTGATCACCTGGTTGTTTCAGCACCATTATCGTATTGTATCGTTGCAGCAGATGATTGATGATCTGGCGTATGTACCGCCCGTAACGCATCATAAATTTCTACTTCTCCGAAGTCGGTCTGTAATTCCCGCTCCTTCTCGTTCACACTAAACCATGCACTTCAGTCGGTATGAGAGCATCGTTGCGAAGTGTCTTTTAATGGCAAGCCATTCACTTATGGAAAGCTATCTAGCAGGCAATGCTGCTTGTTTGATTATATGAGCAATCAAACAAGCAACGTATCAAGCAGTGAGAGCAGTTCTTCCAGGTCAACCGGTT
>DASSXK010000559.1:0-4262 GCA_035703945.1 Ktedonobacteraceae bacterium
TAATACGATAGATAGCACGCTGGCGCTGGCGCTTCTGCTTTCGGCCTGGGCCGTCATGCGGGCCGCCGAGTCGGGGAAGTTGCGTTGGTTGGCTCTGAGTGCCGTTTTTGTTGGCCTGGGCTTTAATATTAAGATGGCCGAGGCCTACCTTTTGTTACCGGCGCTGATCTTGACTTATCTGCTATGTGCTCCGCGTCCAATTTTGACGCGGGCCGGGCACCTGCTGGTTTTTGTGGTTATTGTGCTTGCGCTCTCGATCTCCTGGCTTGGGATTGTAGACCTGACGCCTGCGGCGCAGCGTCCCTACGTTGGCTCGACCAGGAATAACTCTGAGATCAGTCTGGCGACCGGCTATAATGGCGTTGGTCGCTTGCGTATCGGTGGTGGTGGGCCTTTTGGTCGCACACCTGCCTCAAGTGTTAATCCAATGCAGCAAATTCTCGATCCTGCCGCGAATGGGGCGAATGGACCGCTGCGCCTGTTTTCGCAAACGCTGGGAGGGCAAATCGCCTGGTTGCTTCCTTTGGCCCTGTTGGGGATCGTGTCACTGGCATGGAAGAGACGTTTTAGACCTCAAGAAGATCGCCAGCAGTCAGGGCTTGTGTTGTGGGGGATGTGGCTGCTGACAATGACGATCTTCTTTACTGTGTTTGGGGCATTTCATGAATACTATCTGACTGAAATGGCTCCTGGTTTGAGTGCAATGGTTGGGATCGGGCTGGTGATGATGTGGCAGGATTATCGTCAGAGGGGCTGGCGTAGCTGGCTGCTCCCGATCACACTTGTCCTGACTGCGTGGTCTCAGATCTCTCTGCTTGCAAGTTATCCAGAGTGGTCGAGCTGGATGAGTCCTCTGATTGGTAGCTTGACCGGATTGGCCGTAATTGGATTGATTCTATTCCGCCTCTTGCCTGGTTTAAAAATGCGTGCTATGACAATGCGAATCGCCGGGATCGCCACTGGAATTGGTCTGGGAGCGTTGCTGATTTCGCCGACGGTCTGGGCTGGTTACTCTGTGATCCAGAACACAGAATCCTCCGCGCCGACCGCTGGACCAGGTTTTCAGGCGGCTCGGGCAGGCGTTGGTGGTGGAGGCAGGCCAGGGGCAGTTCGGGCTATCAGGAGCGGATTTGGGGTTGATTTACTGGGGGGAGCTGCTCAGGCCAATCCAGCGCTGGTTTCATACCTGGATGCGCATCAAGGCACGACAACGTTCCTGGTTGCGACCCCAAGTTCCGGTTCAGCCGATGCGCTTATTCTCACCACAAACAAGCCGGTCATGGCGCTGGGTGGCTTTAGCGGGGGCGATCCGATTCTGACGGTGAGCCAGCTTCAGACGCTGATTCAGAATAATACTGTGCGCTACTTCCTGCTGGCACCGCAGCGCGGTGCGCCGGGTCAGTTGGACCAGTTGCCGGAACGCTACCGTGAATTTTTTGAACGTGGGGGCAATGCTGGCGGTATTGGAGGGTTTGGAAGATTTGGCGGGGTGGGACAGAATACTTTGATCAGTTGGATCAGCCGTAATTGCAGCCAGGTTCCAGCAACCGCTTTCTCCTCCCTGACTGCTCTGGGAAATAATCACCTGTATGATTGTGGCAGTCGGAACTAAATCATAATCACAGCCTGGCTGCTTTTGAATATGGGAATAGAAGAGGGAGTCGAACCCTGATAGGGCTTGACTCCCTCTTTTTTGTTTGGATGTTTGTGTTGCAAGCTGTCGTTATTGGAAGGCTGGCACTATGAGAGTGGCTACCATTGTTCCCAGTGAATGACCTCATCCAGAGGTTTACGTGGGCCTGGCTTGAAATCGGTGCCCAAAGTGTACGCCAGGGGAATGAGGGCGGCCTGGGTATATTTCTCATAGGGAATACCAAGGATCTCGGCGGCTTCCTTTTCATGGGCGAGGTGCAGGGTGGTCCAGGCGGTTCCCAGTCCACGGTCGCGGGCGGCGAGCATAAAGCTCCAGACGGCGGGCAAAATAGAGCCCCAGGCCCCTGCCTGGACATTAGCAGGCTGACCATCCAGGCGAGCCTGAATGCAAGGAATAATCATGACTGGCACATCTTGCATATGCTCGGCAAGATACTGTGAGGAGCTCATGACGCGATCCATCGTGGCGGCCTGCTCGGGATCTTGAGGGCGCATCCGATTGACGCGTTCGGGATTACCGTAAGCGGCTGCCATCCCCTGGCGGTAGAGATCGGCGAGGGCCATCTTTTTTTTGGAGTCCGTGACAACGATGAAGTGCCAGCGCTGGGTATTGCTACCTGTGGGGGCCTGGATGGCCATTTCAATGCACTCGCGAATTATCTCTGGCTCGACTGGTCGGCTGAAGTCGAGACGTTTCCGCACGGCACGGGTCGTTGAAAGTAACTGATCGGAATTGAGATTGAGAGAAGGCATAGCTTGTTTCTTATCCTCCCTGAATGTTCCCTGTTTTGTGGAATGTGAAGTGGTGTAACTATTTGTCACCTGCTTTACTGTATCATATTGGTGGAGGGAATTCTAAGCATCTGCTCCAATATGAGAGCCATACCGATTATCTAACCGGTATCATATACATTCCTGTTGAAGTTAGCGAGCTTTTTGCTGGTTGCTCATTCGAAAGGGAGAGAAATGGAAAACGCTTCATTAGATAAGCATGTTCGACAATATATTTATACTCATTTTGTGCAGATGGGACAGGCTCCCACAATTGCTGAATGTGCTGGAGAGCTATCATTGTCCATCGAGGAGATTGAGCAGGCATTTCAACGGTTGGCAGATGGACGGGCGCTGGTCTTGCAAGGGAATGGAGAAATCTTGATGGCGGAACCTTTTTCGGCTGTTCCGACGACATTTTATGTGGAGGTTGGAGAGCGCGCCTGGTGGGGAAACTGCATCTGGGATGGGCTTGGGATCGTGGCAATGTTGAAGAAAGATGCCCGATTGGTGACAGCTTGTGGATGCTGCAATGATGCGATGAGTGTTGAGATCAGGAATGGAGAACTTATTCAACCCTCGGGTGTGGTGCATTTTGGGGTGCCCCCGAAAGATTGGTGGCAGGATGTAGTCTTTGCTTGAAAAACGATGCTGCTCTTCCGGTCGGAAGAACATGTGGATCGCTGGTGTCAGAAATGGAGCCAATCTCGTGGAGAGATTCTTTCGTTGGAGCAACAATGGAAGCTTGCCCAGGCCTGGTACGAGGATCGAATGATGCTTGAGTGGAGACGTAAAACCTCTGAAGAGATCAAGGCATTGTGGCTTGAGTTGGGGCTAACATCTCCCTTCTGGCAATTGCCGGATTAAGGCCTTACTTGAGGTACAGAGTAAAGGATATGTTGTAAGGGTGTGGAAAATTGATGGAGAACCTATTTCATAGATAATTTATTCAGGAGGGATGACCTGATGGGAAAAATTGTTATGAGCATGAGCATGTCGCTTGATGGCTTCGTCGCGGCCAAAAATGCTAGCCCGGAGCAACCGCTCGGTGAAGATGGCCAGCGACTGCATGAGTGGTACTTTAGTGATGAGGCCGAAGAATATAATGAGGAGCTTGAAGAAGACATGGCCAGCGTTGGGGCCGTTATTGTTGGTCGTCGCTCGTACGAAACCTCTTTGGCCTGGGATTTTAGAGGTACGCTTGATAGCTTGCCGTGTATTGTGCTTACATCTCTTGAACGTATGCCCACCAAAGAAGAAATCGACCCGGCCTGTACCTTTGTAAGCGATGGCATTGAAAGCGCCCTGAGCCACGCCAGAGATCTGGCTGGCGATAAGGACATTGCGATCATAGGGGCAAACGTGCAGCAGCAATTTATCGTTGCGGGCCTGATGGATGAGATTAATGTGGATGTTGTGCCAGTGCTGCTCTGCGAAGGTATCCGTCTTTTCGACTATCTCGGTGGCAAGCACATCAGCCTGGAACAGATTGCGGTGGGTGAAGGCGATCAGGTCGCGCACCTTACCTATAGCATTATAAAATAGCCGCTCAATTTACGTGGTAAAACCATCTGCGAATTGTCGGTGCGCCCTGCCAATCTATATTCTGGCAGGGCGCATTCGTGTGATGGCTGCTTGCGATCGTTTCTGATAAAAATTTTGAACGAAGAGCTCAATCCTCTAAAAGCGATGTGTGGTATCGTCGGCGGCTAACTGGTCGGGGGTTGCGGGCTCCAGGTTTACCACGATTGGGTCCTGGGAGTTGCGGACGATCACCCATTGCGAGATGGTGTCGGAGGGATTGATCTCTTGGTGGGGCACAAATGGTGGAACATAGA
>DASSXK010000585.1:0-3105 GCA_035703945.1 Ktedonobacteraceae bacterium
CAGGTGATAATAGAACAAAAATTTCTGATCACCTCTGTTATCCCTGTTGCTGATCCCTGCTTTCATTGGGATGATGAACTTTCTATGCAGGCAGACAATACATCTGGTTTCAATTACAGGACGATAGCATGTACAAATAGATTATCAAATCATGCCGATGGAAGAGCAATAGATATAAACCCATTTCGAAATCCGTATATTAGAAAAGATCTTCCACATCTCAAACATGGGGGATACAATGTAAAAGTGCCAGGCACAATAATTAAAGGAGATAAGATTGTTTCCACCTTCGAGGAAATGGGGTGGATTTGGGGGGGGAACTGGGAGGACGATCGTAAAGATTATCAGCACTTCGAGAAGCCAACCAAATAAGAAGTCAGCCACGAAATTATCTATTCTCTATTTAAATGGACAGAAGTACCCTCAATTCTCCAAAAAACATTCTTCCTGTTTGAATAATTTATCATGATGATAGACATGTTAGCTCACATAGGCTATAAATTTTTTTCAGGCTTACGCTGGAATCGTTCACTTTTTTCGGAGTTAGCATGGGATATTTCGGAATTTCAAATCGGCTTTTTGGTCACTTCATGCTCATATCCTTTCGGAGTTACGGTGTAACTCACAGCTACAGGTGTTTTAACCCATCAGGCATGGTTGCATCTTTCAGTGACCGAGCTTTCTTCAATTGTTCTATCGTCGTGCCAGTAGCTCGGCTCAAGTCGGACCCGCTCAAATCAGCTCCACTGAAATCAGCCCTGGTGAGATTTGCGCAGCTAAGATTAGCTCCACTCAGGTCAGCATCACTCAGGTTCGCCTGTGTCAGGTTGGCTTCTGAGAGAGAGGCCCCACTCAGGTCAGTCCTACTGAGATCAGCCCTACTGAGATTGGTTCCACTGAGGTTGGTTTGCGTGAGGTAGCCTTGACTCCAATTGACGGTACGAAAATCAGCCCCAGCCAGGCGCACTAGACTGCTCCCAGGGGGATCGCACATGAGTCTTGTTCCTCGTAAAAAGACAAAGACATAGCCCACACGCCAACCATCTAATTGGCAGAGCACTGTCGTCGTCCGTACCCGTACCACATCGAACACCTCATCATCAGGCCGAGCTCCATGTAGCTTTTTCTCAAGCAGCAACTCTGACATCCGATCAAGATATGCCTGCAAGAGGTCTCCTCTTTGTTTGTCTATAGCGATTTGCCGATCCCTGTGTGCAGTGGCGAGATTGAATAGCAATGCTACGCCTGCTAAGGCCAGTGGGATAATGAGGAGTTGGAGCCAATCCCACAGGGATTTATTCAAGAACCCTGTCCCTGACCACCTGAAGCGGTAGGCAGCGAAAACGAAGGCAATCAGGACAATGAGGACGATGAGCATTGCTATAGCGATCAATGCAGGTTGTTTTCTGTTCTGCCACCAGAAACGAAGCCTTGCTCTCATGGCAACACCTCAATTGCATCATGAATACGTCAAGTTGGAAGATGAGGAACAATCACTTTTTTTGCAGTATAGCAGATGTGGCATGGGATTGCATATGCTCAGTGCGGCTTCTTGAAGCTCTTTTTCAATTCTTCTCGTAGCCAATGAGCAAGTTGTATATACAAGCCAGGATATGGTCCGTATTTCTTCGTAGCGTTCTGTTTCGTGACATGATATGCTATACTTTAGCATTCTCTGAACTACGTATCGTGCGGCCAATGCTATCTAGTTTCATACGAATGGATAAGGATAGTCTCTCATGTCTCCGCGCCTCACCGATTGGAGCATCGCACTCGCTACCGTTCTCGCTTTCACGCTCGGCCTTGTGAGCCTGGTAAGTGGACTCCCACAAGAATGGTTCATTTTTGCTCTGCATGGGATCGCCGGTTTGTGGCTTTTGCTGCTCTTGTGGGGAAAGTTGCGGCGCGTCTGGAAACGGCTGATCTACCGCCGCTTCTGGAATCGCAGCACTGTATTCGGACTGCTAGCATTGCTCTTCGTCGCGCTGGCACTCATCTCGGGCATTGTATGGGTCGGGGGCGGCAATTTGTATTTCGCCGGGTTCAACCTGTTGAACTGGCATATTACCCTGGGTTTCGTGGTGACGGGAACAATCGCGCTGCATATGTTGGCACGTGCTAAAGGACTACGCAAGCGAGACGTTGCCGGGAGACGGCGTCTACTGACTTTTAGTGCATTGCTGCTTGGCGGCGCTTCGATCTGGCCAGCGCAGCAGCTTGCCGGACGCCTCCTCGGCCTACCCGGTAGCAAGCGTCGCTTCACCGGCTCCTATGAGAGCAATAGCTACGCTGGCAATGCTTTCATCACAACTAGTTGGGTCGCTGACGCGCCACTCCCAATCCACACACAAACATGGAGACTTTCGCTCAGCGGCACGGTATCCAGTCCCAGCAACTTCTCCTACGACGAACTGGTGGCCTACCATGAACAGGACCGAGAAGAAGCCACGCTGGACTGCACGGGAGGCTTTTTTAGCACGCAGAACTGGCGGGGCATCCGTGTTGGTCGCCTGCTCAACCACGCCATCCTTAGCCCGGATGCCCACTATGTCAGCTTCATTTCGGTAACAAGCTACCGTTGGAGCTTACCGCTGGAGGAAGCGCGCAACGCCCTATTGGCGACACATATCGACGCGGAGCCGCTTTCCCACGAGCATGGGTTTCCCCTGCGCTTAGTCGCCCCTGGCCATCGCGGTTTCGAGTGGGTAAAATGGATCACACGTATCGAGGTACTGACTGCGCCCGATCCTGATCAGGTGCTCAGCATCTTTACCAGCAGCTTCACCGAGGAAGGTCGTGGGCACCCTTCCTCGCAAAATAATGGGAGAGAGTGATTGAGCAGCTACGCCAGCCCATGATGGATAGCGAAATTAAGCTCTACATAGTCATTGAAGAAAGAAAGTTGCTTCTCATGCGGGATCAGGAAATAGTCAAGATTTGCTTTTCTTAAAATTTACGCTACCCCACACATCACACCTCCGGCAGCAGCCGCACCGCTTCCCCAAACGGCACCCTTTCAGTCCCAATCCCGCCTGGAGAGAGCACCCACAGCGTCGGTAGTTCAGGCGGCTGAGCCGGAAAGGACCCGTAGCCGTCAGTCAGATA
>DASSXK010000013.1:0-6449 GCA_035703945.1 Ktedonobacteraceae bacterium
GCAAGGGAACTGCTGTTCTCCTGCACCCCTTCTGAATAGTTACAAGATGGAAGCTTTCTAGAAACGATTACTTTTCAGCGGGAGGTTCAGCGAGTGCTGCTCCGACCGAATGACTATATATTTGCTTAGTAGTTTGCGAAAGGGGTAAACGATGCCCGATACGGAAATTACCTTTACGGCTGTCGAATGGAAACAGGCTCGTGCCGAGGACGCTGCCACCTGGGTCTCCGTCTCCCGCCAGAGTAATGATCAGGTGCTTTTTGAGAGTGAAGCCTCCCAGCTTGCTCGTTACCAGGAAGAGGGTCCAGATCAGCAGGCGCAACGTTATTTACTCTGGTGTGGTGAAACGGCTGTTGGACGTTTACGCTTCTTTTCGCGAGGCCAAACGGCTGAACTGGATGGTCTCGTACTTCTACCAGACACACATCACGAAATCATCAAGCAGGTGGCTGAGGAGTCTATTAACCGAGCGAATTCGCTGAACGTTCGTCATCTAAAGGCAACTTATCCTGCTGCTTATATTGCTCCTTTCGCTTCTTCAGGCTTTCAAGAGCTGCGGAAGCGCACAAGTATGCTGGCCTCTACTAAAGTAACGGTGGCTCCGATTGAGCTCCCATCCTCCGTACGGATTCGTGCAATCGGTCATGAAGACACGGAACGGCTGGGGACATTGCTACAACGTGCCTATGCAGGTGGGCCTGATGATACCCATCCCGATCTTGCTGGTTGGCGATCAGAGGTACGTGCGATTCAAGAGGGGCAGTTTGGTCCCTTTATTCCTGAAAGCTGCTTTGTCGTAGAGAATGCGCAGGACCCCCATCAACTGGCGGGGGCGATCCTGGTGCACCTCGAACGCGGTGTACCACGTATTCATCATATGGCGGTTGCGCCTTTGTTCAGACATATCAGGCTCGGGCAGCTACTGGCAGTTAGATCCATGCAGCGCCTGAACGAGCTGAGTTATCCGCAGGTTGTGCTCAATGTGACACTTGGAATTCCGGCTGTGGGATTGTATCGTCGCCTTGGTTTTAGCGAATTTGGTCCTACCTATATTGAGGCGGAACGAAAATTGCGCTAACCTGATGCCTCCAGTCAGCCAACATGCATGCCATGCTGCTTAACACGCCCTGAGACCCTCAAGAGGGGCATAGAGTATCTGGATGATTTATGTTTTGGCTGCCTCGGATCTGAATACACTCTGCTTTTGCTTATACAAAAGCTTAGTGTTATTAAGCTTAGACTGGTGACTGAGGTCACCAGTCTCTTTAGAGATACCTGAACCCGGCCTGGAGCAGATTGCGTAATATCTGTAAAGGTTAGCCACGCGAGAAAGAGCGCAGGGCGAAGGTAATTTGCTCTTCCAGTGACATGCTCTGATCCTGGGGAAGTTTGGAGAGTGCGGCCTGGGCCTCTGACGAGGAGAATCCCAGCCCCATCAAAGCCTCGACGACATCCGCCGTTCGGACATGTTGTGCACTGCCCGCAGGAGCAGCGGTACCCAGATCTGTCAGGGGCGGAAGCTTGCCTTTGAGCTCCAGTACCAGCCGGGCGGCCAGGCGTTTTCCTACTCCCGGAGCCATTGCCAACCGTTGTTGATCTTCATCCGCAATTGCCCGATAGAAGGTCTGGGCGTCCATCGCCGAGAGCAGGGCGAGGGCCAGCTTGGGTCCGACGCCGCTGACGCCGATGAGCCGCTCAAAAGCTTCTCGATCCTCTTCAGTAATAAAGCCGTAGAGCGTCATGTCATCTTCACGCACATGAAAGTGGGTGAAAAGCGTGACTTCTGTGCCTGTATCGCCGAGTTGCCTGAGCGTGGAGGAAGGGGCAAATACGCGTATACTGAACCCGCCAACGCGAATAATTGCCTGATCTATGCGACTTGTTTCAAGAATACCGTGAATACTAGCGATCATCAGCCCGGTCCTTACCTTCTCTTATTATATCGTAAGCCATGCACTTCGCTGACTGAACGCGCCTGGGAAGCCAGAGCGAACAGTGCCAGAAACGATCAAAGTTGAAACGTTCCAGTGCGGCTTGCCTGGAAAGCGCTTAGTCGGCGCGAGAGCGCCGTTGCGAAGTGTTTTGTCTCAGCATGCTACATTGAATAACGCCCGACGCTGCTGAGATTAACAACCTGTCGGAAGGATTAACGATAATTCAACCCGTTAGGATTGCTGCTCTGCGTCTTCAACACGTTTGAGGTATGCAGGTGGCAGATCGCAATCGCGGCCGCATCAGCGGCGTCGTCCGGCTTGGGAACGGCCGTCAGATGCAGCAAAATCCGGACCATCTCCCCGACTTGATGCTTGTCTGCTCCCCCATAGCCTGTGACTGCCTGTTTGATCTGCTTAGGGGTATATTCCGCGATAGGGAGATCGCCGTTGGCAAGGGCCAGCATGGCAACTCCACGTGCCTGCCCAACCGTCAAGGCTGTGCGGGCATTTTTGGCAAAGAAAAGTTCTTCAATCGCTGACTCATCTGGATGGTGGAGGGCGATAATCTCAGTGATCCCGTGGTAGATAATCTTTAAGCGCTCGGCCTGGGGCATGCCTGCTGGCGTGGTAATCACATCACAGACGATCAACCGCAGATCGCTGCCACGCATCTCTACGACCGAATAGCCTACGATTGCCGTTCCGGGATCGATTCCCAAAACCAGGCGCGGACTGGAAGCTGTCTTCATGTTGTGCCTCTTTCTGTCTTAAACGCCTGCTTTAAGCGTTACTGCACTGTCTCGTTATTGCGAAAGGCTTGCGATTACAAAACGCTTCGCAACGACGCTCTCGCGTCTACTGCACGCTTTGCAAGCAAGCTACTTGAGAAGTCCCAGCTTGAGCGATGCTGGCAATGGTACTCCTGACTTCATAAACGCGTTCAGTCAGCGAAGCGAAAGGCTTGCTACTTTTTTGTTCTTTCGCAGGCTCCGAAAAAAGGCGGTGCTGAGGTCCATCCCTTTGCACCGCCTTTGAGGAGTGAATACGTCCAGTGAGTGTGTCAAATAGGTCTCTGGGCGTTTATCGGCTCTTATTCGCCATAAGAGGCAGCGAACTCATCGGAGAAGTCCGCGTTAGCGTACACGTTTTGTACGTCGTCCAGATCCTCCAGCCTGTCCATCAGACGTAAAAACTGGTGGGCGGTCTTTTCCTCGGATAGCTCGACCTTGGTTTTGGCCTGGATGGTGCTTTCCGAGCGGACAATCTTGTAGCCCTTGTCCTCAAGTGCCTGGCGGATGGTTTCCATATCGGATGGGTCGGTATAAATGGTGATAGTTTCGCTATCTGCCTGGGGGTTATCAACCTCGTTCGCGCCAAGGTCGATGGCCTCAAGCGTCAATTCGTCGGGGTCGTGACCCTTCAGTTCAACTTCAATAATTCCGGTGGCCTCGAAAAGCCAGTCTACGCAGCCATTTTCACCCATGTTTCCGGCATTACGGTTGAAGGCGTTACGGACCTCTGCGACCGTGCGGTTGCGATTCTCGGTCAGAGTTTGGACCATAATGGCTGTGCCACCTGGCCCATAGCCCTCATAGGTAATCTCTTCGAGGGCCGCCCCCTCGCCGCCACCAAGCGCGCGTTTGATGGTGCGCTCGATGTTGTCCATTGGCATGTTGGCGTCTCGTGCCCGCTGCACAGCCATACGCAGGCGGAAATTTGCCGCTGTATCGCCACCGCCGCCTTCACGTACGGCGACGACTATTTCACGGCCCAGACGGGTAAAGAGTTGTCCGCGTCGTGCATCATTGACGCCTTTGGAACGGCGAATCTGTGCCCATTTTGAATGTCCTGACATACCTTTGCTCCCTACTTATCAACAGATAATAACAACATCTCCAATATACTTGTCTAACGTGAGCGATGCTGCCGTCTATCTTTTACGGATGAAGTCCCTGCGCGCTGAATGTGTTCCTGCGTGCAGGTCTGTCCTGGCTTTCACTGTGGATGGTCTTCTCACAAGATTGCAGTTGGTGACGCTGACCTGTGCCTGAGCAGTATGACGCTTGCTGAAAAGACGCCTTGCTCTCTGCATAATGCACGCGTGGACAGGCCTGCTGTGAAGGAGCGGATAGCTCTATCACAGTTTTTTGTCGTAAACTGAACTGTGGACCTTACTCTTGACGATAGTATAACATTGTGAGCGCGAAGGTGTCGAGATGTGGCTTAAGCGCCCCAACTCCTTGTCTCCAGCCACTCCTGAATGGCCTGATTGACCGCCTGGGATTGCTCGCGCATCACGTAGTGCCCGGCATTGGGGATGATGATCAGCGTGGAGTCAGGGAGGGCCTGCTTAAGGAACTGGCTGTACTTGACGGGGGTTAAGCGATCTTCCTCGCCACAGAGGATCAGCACGGGCAGGCGCAGTTCAGGTAGGCGGGCCATGATGTCGAAGATATTGCAGGCTGCCAGGTCCCGATAGAGGATATTATTGGCCGGAGCGACCTGCTCCTGCATGATTTTTGCGGGCAGGACGGTGGCGTTTTCACGCGCGACTGCCAGCTGTGAGAGTTGAGTACGAGCCAGGTCGGGTGTCGCTTTCGCTCCCGCCAGGAGATCTGGATGAACCCGTAGCCGCCCCCCTGTGCCGACCAGGATCAGGCCGCTGAGTTCGTCTGGATATTCCAGTCCCATACTCAGGGCGACCGCCCCACCCAGTGAGTGTCCGCCAATGATGGGTTTGCTGAGGTGAAGTTCATCTGTGATGATGCTGTGAACGCTTTGGGCGTATTCCAGCACCGTGACCTCATCGGGCAGGGTGTCGGGACGCTGCCCGTGGCCGGGAAGATCGATGGCAAAGGCCTGCTCAGGTCCAAAATTCTCGACCTGGAGCCGCCAGATTCCGGCGCTATCGCCTGAACCATGTACAAAAATAAGAGAAGGCTGCATCGTTGCTGTCCTTTCAAAAGTAAACACATCCAGAAGGTCTCTCGTCCGGTGCTGAACAGGCCGGAACAATCCCTGTAATCCCCTCAATTGCTTGCAATCCAGGGTAAATATCGGCTATGCTTGCACGTAGGAACGGTCCTCCATCTCTACTTTACAACAAAAATAGGATGTGTGACGTATATGAAGCAGGCAGATGATGAGTCCGAGCATCGTTTTTCAGATCAGGGAACGGTCGCCCCGGCATTGGCAGGCCAGCCCTCGCCGAAGTTGTTGGGCCAGATCGGTGAGCGTCTCGCCCTGCAAACCCTCGTGCAACGCGGGTACCGCATCTTGCAATGCTCTTTTCGTTGTAAACTTGGTGAGATAGATCTGGTAATGGAAGAGCGAGGCGAACTGGTATTTGTCGAAGTCAAGACACGGCGTGGAACTGCCTTTGGCTTGCCCGAGGAGGCTGTGACCTGGCGAAAACAGCGTAAGCTTATCGCGATCGCTGGCTATTATCGCAGCCTGCATGGTTGTGAGGAACGTTCCTGGCGGATAGACGTTGTGGCCGTCCAATTTCGGCGCAATGGGAGCCTGCAAGAGATTCGAGTGTATCCGCATGCCGTTCAAGCGATTGAATAAAGCGGCCTGCGTGATAGCTAGCAAGACTAAGAAAAAAACTGACGACTGGCAGATACAGAGCCGGTCAATACATGGGAGAGTGTGCAATGGCTGATTTTGTAGAGTCCGCGAAGAATTTTATGAACGCGGCAGTAAACCGCACAAGCTGGGAAGCGCAGAAACAGATGCGCCTCCGCAACAAGCAGACAGAGATTGAGACGCTTTTGCAGCAGCGTGGGCAGTTGCAGAACGAGCTGGCGCAGGTCGCCCTGCAACTCTATCAGCAGGGATCGTTATCCGATGCGCAGTTGTCGCGGCTATGCGCGAGTATTATTGAGCTTGATCACGATGTGCATAAACGCGAGGGACAACTTCAGGATATCAAGCAGGAGGCCTATCAACCCGAGCAATTCGGCCCTGGTATGACCCCAAACTATGCTCCTCCTCCGGTCGGTGGAAATCCTATGGGCCAGCCGAATCCGCAGGGGGCCCCCGGGGGCCAGCCGCAGCAGCAGGGACGTCCGGCGCCGGGTGGGTTTACGCCGCCCGTGCAGCCAAATCCCGCTTCGCAGATGCATCCCTGCCCGACCTGTGGCACGCCTGTCCGGGGCAATGCGCTCTACTGCCGTAGCTGCGGGACAAAATTGCGTTAACTTGTGCTGGTTGTGTTATAATAGTTTGACAATGGCCCTCTGGCAAATTTCCAGTAAGCCATTCACTTCGTTGACTGAACGCGCTTGTGAAGCCAGGAGCATGATTGCCCGAAGCGGTCCAAGCTGAAGCGTTCCAATGCTGTCTGCCTGGAAAGCGTGCAGTAGGCGCGCAAGCGCCGTTGCAAAGTGTCTTGTGATCTCAAGTTATTTTGTCAAGCCATTTTGTCAGGCTCGTGGGTATTGTTGAGTGTATGGTTGAAGGCTTCTGCCTGGTATCTTCTCCGCCGTTTTGCCTGCGTTCCCCCTGACAGGT
>DASSXK010000084.1:0-9580 GCA_035703945.1 Ktedonobacteraceae bacterium
TAAACTATAATCCTTTTGAAAGAGTTTATTCTGATTTTAATATGATTACCAATGCAGAGTAATCTATTTTCGCCTACTTGCGTATCATACTATAAATCTTTCCTTTTGCAGGCGGATTGGCTCAGTGGCAGTATAGTAGTGAAAACAAGCTATCTGCCCAAGGATTCACTATCTGAAAAGATGAGAATCATTGCTGATTGGGGAATTCTATGTTTCTCTGAAAGATTGCTTGTATTTACCCATGTAAATTTGAGAATTATCAGGTATACTGGTAAACGTTAGAAGCTGAACGATAACGATTTCTAATAAATCATCTAGCCAGGCTCTATTCTGTAAGTATAAAGGATGATTTTTACTTGAATTGGCCTTCTGGGAAGAGTTTGTTCTGTGGGGAAAGTGGCAAGAAAAAAACGACTTCAAAAGAAGTCGCTTTAACTGTGGTGGGCTGTACAGAACTCGAATCTGTGACCTCTACGATGTCAACGTAGCGCTCTAACCAACTGAGCTAACAGCCCCGGAACGTGTACTATCTTAGCATGACGCTTGAGATCTGTCAAGTGTTTTTTTCTTTGAATATTGGGAAAATGCAGAAAATAAAGTGGCCCAAATTTAATGATCAAGACGGGAACTTTTTGGAAATATTGACGTCTATCACTATGTGGGAATTTTTGGCCTTGCATATCCAGATATTACAATACACTTCGCAACGGCGCTCACGCGCCTACTGAATGCTTGATGAGCAGGCTACTTGAGAGCCTCTCCAGATGGAGCGAAGTTGGCAATTGTTCAGCAAGCTTCACAAGCGCATTCAGTTAACGAAGTGAATGGCTTGCTAGATACATGATCAGGTATTGGTGGAGGTGTATGCTAGAAGCAAATAGATATTCGTTCAATTCGCTAACTCAACAGACGAGAAAGTCCAGCAGAAGCGTTTCCAGCACTATTCCAGACAGGCGGTTTCTATCGTTGTCTGCTAGCTATTGAAAGACACTTCACAACGGCGCTCACGCGCCTACTGAACGCTTTGCAAGCAGGCAGCATTGGAAAGCTTCAGCTTGGAGCGTTTCTGGCACGGTTCGTCCAGGCTTCACAAGCGCGTTCAGTCAGCGAAGTGAATCGCTTGCCAGTTTTTTGCAGGCACCAGAGCGCCGTTGCGAATTGCTCTGTAATAGACAGATATTCGATTTGTAGGATAGCCCATATTGCACATTATATGCTGAAAAATAAGAAGTGTCTTGCACTGATTTAAATGCAATGATATACTTCTTATGGAAATAAGCTCAAGGGGCCTGTACGTAACTTCTATACGTAATTTAGGATGAGATGTTTCCAGCGTTATTTTTTGGAAGGAGTCTTCTTGACTATGCCTCCTTCGGTTATGAAAATTGTGCTCATGAAACAAGGAACCGTGTTTGATAGTGGACGTCGACGGCATGTATTGTATGCGTCGGCCTTGTTTCTATTGGCGTTGTTGCTGCTGGTATCATATGTGCCTGAAACGATTCCTACAGCTTCAGCTCATGCACAGATTCAAGCAGTCGTAACCACGCATACCGCTCCTACCTTCAACGGAAATTGTAATGCGGCTTATTTCTCTCCAGACGGTAATCCCTTTTCACTTTGCCCCGATCCTTATCCTGGCGGTGGAAATTGCGTCTGGTGGGCCTGGGAACAATGGCATTTGCTGGGATATAATCTCCCGCTCAACTGGGGGAACGCAGCAGATTGGATTGTTGATGCCGAGCAGGCCGGATTACCATTGGGAACAACTCCTCGTGTTGGCTCGATTGTTGTTTTCCCACGTGCTGATGGTGTCTGGGCTTCTGGCACGGCTGGTCACGTTGCGTTTGTGACCTGGGTGAGTCCTGATGCCAGTTCGTTTAATGTAACCTATCAGAATTATGGGGACCCCACACCGATGTATATCGGAAAAGGGTAC
This sequence comes from Ktedonobacteraceae bacterium, assembly GCA_035703945.1. Taxonomy (GTDB): domain Bacteria; phylum Chloroflexota; class Ktedonobacteria; order Ktedonobacterales; family Ktedonobacteraceae; genus DASSXK01. The sequence goes on from DASSXK010000084.1 coordinate 1,940, forward strand.
GATGTTAACACGATTAACCAGCCTAACTATCAGGCTGGATTGATGCGTTTTATTTATTTCCCCAGAACATTGAATGCGGCCCTCTTTGCGCAGCTTCCTGGGATTAATGGGAATGATGTTGCTGGCATCACTCAGGCGAATGCGCAAACGAATAGTGTTACTAACACGACTGCGAAGGGCACCGTTCAGACGACGCTAACCACTACTCGGATGGCTCTGGGCTTACCTCCACTTTCATCCGATCAAGAGTTTAATGCCGATTTCACCGGTAGTGGGTATAGCGATCTTTTGCTCTACAATCGCTCGCAGGGGCAGTTAAAGGTTTTACATTGGGCTAAGGAAGCGCCGGTAGCGGTGCATGGACGTGTTCCTTCGCTGGCTGAATCACCAATCGATAATCCGACGAATACTATCGCAGCTTCAACGGTTATTTTGAAAGATGCGACAACGCCAGCGAATGGTTGGGGATCGGCCCTTGATATTCATATCGGGGATTTTGCGGGCGATGGAAAATCTGAAATCTTGCTCTACAATCGTGATGATGGTTCGTTGCAGTTGTTGAGCCTGACACCAGATTTGAAGATTCGCAAACATGTGAATATTCAGGGGTGGGGACCCGGCTGGGAAGTCTATGTTGGCCAGTTTGACGGTCATCGATCGTCAATCTTCATGTATAATCGGTTCGCGAATCCAAGCCAGATGGTGACTGTAACGCCAAATGCAGATCCAACCAACCCTCCGGCGAATACACCACCTCCGACAGTGAATGTGACGATACCGATAACACCAACAAATCCGGCGGCTCCAACGACTGGTTCCACGGCGACGCCAACGCCTAAACCAACCGTGACGCCAACGACTAAACCAACGGCGACACCAACACCGAAGCCAACGCCTAAACCGACGCCAACCGCAACACCGACGGCGACACCGACACCGAAGCCAACTGTGACGCCAACCGCAACACCGACGGCAACGCCAACGCCGCCAGCAGCCACGCCAACGGCAACACCAACGGCGACGCCAACGCCTGCTGCGACTCCTGCTGCGACACCGACGGCAACGCCCAGTGCGACCCCAACGGTCACATCAACGGCCACGCCGGTGCCGACGCCGCTACCACAGCCATCGGTGACACCGACGGCGACGGGTACGCCTCAGGCGAATATGGGTGTTCTATTCTCGTCGTTAATGGTGGATAGCTCTTCTCAAAGCCAGGTCAATCGTATGAATCAAGGCAACCAGGATCTGAGTGGCACCGCTCCTCAGGCCTGGGAGAAGGCAGGACGTTCGGCGAATATTCAAGTCCTGGACTTTGATAAGAACCTGAATGTCAATCATGTGCAGCAATACACGCTCTGGCATAATTCCTGGGAAGTCTATGTTGGGCGTTTTGTAAGCTCTGCCCGTGATGGTGTCTTCATCTATGATCGTACCTCTGGCGAGGCCAGGATAATGAGCTTCGATAGTGGATTGGTTATTCAAGACTATCAGGAACTTCATAACCTGACCGGTAACTGGGAAGTGCACAGCGGAGACTTCACCGGGGCCGGACGCTCTCAGGTCATTCTGTATGATCCCAGCAGTGGAGATGGTCAGTTGTTGGCTTTTGGCAATCACCTGGAGTTAGCACAGCATCAGCAATACACCGGCTGGGGAATAAATCAGGTCTTCTACTCTGGCCATTTCGGGCAACCGAATCTGGGGATAATGCTGTATGATCCACAGTTGGCCACGAGTAACTTTATGAAGTTTGATTCATCGTTGACGGTTTCGCAGACCTATACAACCCAGAGCTGGAATCAAAACTGGCAGATTCTGATCGGTTCCTTTGTGGACCGTGCACGCTGCTCGGCTGATTTGAGTTGTGGACATAGCGATGATATTCTGGTTCTGAATCGGCAGACGGGAAGCTTGCAGCAATACGCCTTCACGTTTGGCAATCAGGTCCAGGTCTTTGATAACCGGGCCCAGGCGTTTATCCGCGAGGGAATAAGGGGCGACGGACGATTAAATTCCGTCGATACGACTTCCTTCGATCTGCTGGGAACGTTTACGACGAATATCAAGAGCGATGAACTCTACTAAAGGTTTACCATAGGAAGAAGGGGATGTAACAAATTCCGCTCCTTCTCGATGAAGGTAGATTGAAAAAGGGAAGCAGATTTTTACTGCTTCCTTTTTTATTTCAAATATTAGTGTAGAAGTGAATAGTATTATTGGCAAATTTGAGCGTAAAAAGTGTGTTGGGGAGCCTGGCAGATGATACAATGCATCCATGCAAAATATCTTTCTGATAGGTCTTTCTGGTAGCGGCAAAAGTTCTGTTGGGAAGGCTCTAGCTGATCGGCTGGGGATGCCTTTTCTGGATAGCGATGCATTGATCGAAGCCGAATGTGGTGAACGCATCGCGACGCTTTTTGCCCGAGAAGATGGAGAAGCGTTTTTCCGCGCCTATGAGAGCCGCATTCTAGCTCAAATAACTGCCAATACCGAGGGAGCGGTGATTGCCACTGGAGGAGGGGCGATTATTCGTCCCGAGAATCGGCGTTTGTTGCAGGAACATGGTCTGCGTCTCTACCTCTTCACCGAGCCTGAGCTTGCTTTGGAGCGGCTCCAGGCCCAGCATCTTGCTTCAACAACTCTGGGAGAAGCTCCCGAAATTCGCCCCTTACTTGCCGGACCCGATCCCCTGGCCCGGCTGCGACGGCTTCTACAAGAGCGTGCCGCCTGGTATGAAGAAGCTGACTTTACGATTCCCACTGTTGGGCTTCCACTGGAAAAGGTCGTACAGGCCTGCCTCGCGGTCCTGATCGGGGCTGGTGCGGTCTCTACCTCTGAGATTGAGCGGATCGTGCGGCGGGTGCATCTGGCGAAAGAATATGATACGGTCGTGGAATGGGGTGGGCTGGGTCGCCTGGGTGACTATCTGCTTGACTTGAAGCTTCCTTCAAGAGTATTTCTGATTACTGATAGTCGGGTTGGACAGCTCTATGCCCCGGCGGTGATACGTAGTCTGCAACAGCGGGGCTTTGAGCCGGTCGTGTATACGCTTCCAGCAGGCGAGGGCAGCAAGTCCATCGCGCAGCTTGGAGAGATTTATGATTGGTTGCTTGAGCAACATGCCGAGCGTCGTGAAGCGATCATTGCCCTGGGTGGTGGGGTTGTTGGAGACCTGGCTGGATATGTCGCGGCGACTTACCTGCGTGGTGTGCCATTGATCCAGGTGCCGACCTCGTTGCTGGCCCAGGTTGATGCTGCGATTGGGGGCAAGACAGGGATCAACCATCCGCGTGGCAAGAATCTGATTGGAGCCTTTTATCATCCACAGCTCGTGCTGGCGGACCCGGCGGTCCTGCTCACGCTGCCTGAGAGGGAACGCTGCGAGGGGTGGGCAGAAGTTATAAAGTATGGTATCATACTTGACGCTGATTTGTTTGGTCGGCTTGAGACCTATGCTCCTGTCTTGCGTGACTTTGTGCAACCACCGCCAGCATTGTTATGCGAATTGATTGCACGTTGTATCGCGCTGAAGGTAGCGATAGTGGAAGAAGATGAGCGAGAGCAGGGTCGGCGAGCAATTCTAAATTATGGACATACCTTTGGGCATGCCCTGGAGAACGTCGCGGGTTATGGGGAGTGGTTACATGGCGAAGCTGTCTCGCTTGGGATGGTTGTGGCAGCCAGACTCGCCCTGGAAGCAGGCATATGTCGTATGGACCTCGTTGAACGGCAGGAACGCCTCCTCATATCTCTAGGATTGCCGACCCGTTATCGGGGTACCGCACGCTCGCAAGCTATTCTTGACGCCATGCAACTCGATAAAAAGGTAGCTGGTAAACGTGTGTACTGGGTCATGCCTCATCAGCCGGGCGAAGTGAGTGTAACTCCTTTGCCTGATGAATTGGTGCAGCGCATCGTAACAGCTTTTTTGGCAGAGAAGGGCTAACATGATGAAGATTCTCGTGTTACATGGTCCCAATCTGAATATGCTGGGAACACGTGAGCCTGCAATTTATGGGTCAACGACCCTCTCTCACATCAATGAGTGTTTGCAAGCACGCGGAGTGGAACTGGGAACAGAGGTGGAGTGTGTTCAGTCCAATCACGAGGGGGTGCTGATCGACCAGATTCAGCAGCAGATGAAAGAAGTCGCGGGGATGATTATTAATCCTGGTGCTTTTACCCACTACTCCTATGCTTTACGCGATGCGCTGGCCGTTGTTGCTGTTCCCGTTATCGAGGTTCACTTGAGCAATATTTATGCCCGAGAAGCATTTCGGCATACTTCGGTGATTGCTCCGGTCACCCAGGGACATATTGTAGGCCTGGGCTGGCGTGGATATCTTCTGGCGCTTGAAGCCATTCTGGAGATCGTTCGCGAACAGACCGGGGAGGATGTTGAATGAGTCAGAATTCAATCGATCAATTGCGTATTTGGATGAAAGAACAGGAACTAGATGCTTTTCTGGTGACTCAGCTTCAAAACCGGACCTATTTGAGTGGCTGGTTCAATGAGGATAACGAGGGCTCAGGCGTGCTGGTTGTTGGCCAACAGCAGCAAATCCTGTTGACCCACTCGTTGTACCTTGAGGCTGCGAAACGAGAAGCCGTTGGGTGGCAGATTGGGGAAGCCGTAAGACTTCAGTATCCAGCCAGGTTAACGGCGCTGGCGCAGGAGTATGGTTGGAAAACGCTTGGTTTTGAGTCCGATGCTTTGAGCTTCGCCTTCTATGACGATCTGCGGCGGGCTGGCGACGGGACCTTTACCCTCAAACCATTCCTTCAGTCTGCGATTAATGAGATGCGCCAGATGAAGCAACCCTTCGAAATAGAACTGCTCAAAAAAGCAATTGCGATTACTGACCAGACCTTTGCGCATATTTGTGAGTGGATTCAACCCGGTGTGACTGAAAAGCAGGTTGCGCTCGAGATCTCCAATACCATGATCTCCCTGGGCGCGGAAAGTACCTCTTTTGACACAATTGTAGCGTCAGGCCCCAATGGATCTATGCCGCATGCTCATCCGAGCGATCGCCAGATCCAGCGAGGTGAATTGATTACAATCGACATGGGGGCACGTTATCACGGCTATTGCGCCGATATGACCCGGACTATCTGCCTGGGGGAACCAAATGAACCCCGCATGCGTGAATATTATAATATTGTATTAAAAGCTATGAAGACCTGCGAAGCAGGTTTGCATGCTGGAATTACAGGCCGCAAAGCGGATGCGCTGGCGCGTGAGGTCCTGGATCAGGCCGGGCTGGGTCAGTATTATATCCATATGACCGGGCACGGGGTTGGACTCCAGATTCATGAAGAGCCATCGCTTTCTTATCGTGCACCTGATACAATGATCCTGCCAGCCAATTCGGTTGTGACGATTGAACCCGGTCTCTATCTGCCCGGCTGGAGTGGTTTGCGGATAGAAAATTGTGGTTTGGTGACGGAGCAGGGCTTACAAGTATTAACGCAATCACCGACTGAACTGGTGATTCAAAAATAAAGGAGACTTTCGTGATTTCCACAGGTGATCTGAAAAAAGGTGTAACAATTGAGGCCGAAGGCCAGTTATGTAGCATACTGGATTGGCAGCATGTAAAAATGGGGCGAGGTGGCGCGATCGTGCGCATAAAGCTTCGTAACTGCGAAATGGTGCGACCTTTGAGCGCACATATGATTCCGGTGAAAAATTCAAACGTGTCTACCTGGATCGCAACACTGCCTCATTCCAGTATCAGGATGGCGATCAGTATCACTTTATGGATACCAGCACCTACGATGATATTGTCCTGACCGGGGAGCAGCTTGGGGATGCCAGAAGCTACCTGATCGATAACCTGGAACTGGACCTGATCTCGTACAATGATGAGCCGATTTCAGTGGACCTGCCCGAGAAACTGGTTCTGAAGGTGACTTACACCGAGCCCGGCTTCAAAGGTGATACCGCAACCGGTGGCACCAAGCCCGCCACGACCGAGACCGGCCTGATTGTTCAGGTTCCGTTGTTTGTGACAACCGACGATATGATCCGTGTCAATACGACGACCGGGACATATGTTGAGCGTGCCTGATCAATCGGAGCAAATAACTGTCATAAGGGGCACTTTTTGTGGTGCCTCTTGCGGAGGAACATATGGAGCGAAATAATCATCACTCTCGTAAATCGTCGGCGTCGGTCCCAGAAGAAATCGTTGTCCAGGAGAGCCTTATGGACATCAATCAACTGAAACGCCTGGTCCGCCTGCTGGATAAGAGCGATGTTTCAGAAATCGAGCTGAAGCGGGCTTCCGAGGGTCTGCATCTGGTACTGCGTAAACCGGTCGCCAGCCAGGAAGAGACTGCTGTATCGGTTGGATTGGCGACTGTTGATAGCAACCTTGTCAGCGAGGCCGTTGAAGAGCCGCAGGTCAAAGTAACTGCCTCCCTGGTTGGTCTTTTTCATCCCTGGGTAAAGCCAAAGGGCAAGCCTGTCGTGATGGTGGGGGATCGCATCAAGGTCGGCCAGACCGTTGCGACGATTGAGTCCTTAAATGTACTGAACGAAGTTGAATCGATGGTTTCTGGTCAGGTGACAGAGATTCTGGTTCAAGATGGACAACCGGTCGAATACGGCCAGCCCTTGATTGTGGTTGACCAATCAGAGGAAGACTAATGTTAGAAGCTGGCGCTCCATCATTTATACGTGTCTCGCAAGTGGCTCGCTATCTGAAAGAACTGGTGGAGACAGACGATTTCTTGCAGGAGGAGCTTTCAATTGCTGGTGAGATCAGTGGTTGCAAGACCTATCCTTCTGGACATTGTTATTTTACTCTGAAAGATGAAGCCGCGCAGCTATCCTGTGTATTCTTCAAACAAGCCCGGTTGCGCTCGGCGGCTCCCACATTACGGGATGGTATGCTGGTGCAACTAACCGGGCGTTTTTCCTTCTACGAGCGCGACGGGAAGCTCCAGTGCTATGTAGATTCGGTCCAATCGATGGGACGAGAAGGTGCGCTATACCTTAAATTTGAGCAGTTGAAGAGCCGACTTGCCGAAGAGGGTTTATTTGACGAGGCTCGCAAACGTGCTCTTCCTCCCATCCCTGCTACGATTGGTATTGTGACTTCTCCCCAGGCGGCAGCCCTCCGTGATATGTTGCGTGTCTTGATGATACGCTTTCCTCTGGCGCAGGTGATTTTTGCCCCGACCCTGGTGCAGGGGGCCGAAGCTCCCGCCGCGATTGCCGCCGCAATTGACTTGCTGAATGAACATGGCGAGGCGGATGTGATGATCGTGGGACGAGGCGGTGGCTCAATTGAAGAACTCTGGGCCTTTAATGAAGAGGTCGTCGCCAGAGCAATCGCTCGTTCACGGATTCCAGTTATCAGTGGTGTAGGGCACGAAACCGATTTTACGATCGCGGACCTTGTCGCTGATTATCGCGCTTCCACTCCAACTGCGGCGGCAACGGCTGCTGTTCCCGATATGATATCCTGGCAAGCGGCTGTGCTGGAGAAGCAGAGCCAGTTGCAGGATCTTATAACGGATCGTCTTGAAGATTTGAAGCTGGACCTGGAACGCGTTGAATATGATCTCCAGCGAGCACATCCTCGCTCGATACTGGACCGTCGTCGCCAGCAACTTGATGATCTCACC
>DASSXK010000209.1:0-7438 GCA_035703945.1 Ktedonobacteraceae bacterium
CTTCGCCAGAAGTTGCGAAATCTGATCCAGGGGAAATCCCAGATCTTTCAGCACCAGGATACGGTTGAGGCGCGGCAGTTGATCGAGCGCATAGTAGCGATAGCCGCTCACCGGATCAAGCGCGATTGGTTTCAACAAACCAAGCTGATCGTAGTGACGCAAGGTAGCTATCGAAACCTGCCCCACCTGGGCAAATTCGCCAATTTTGAGCATATGTATGATTTCTCTCATTACTTTTCTCATCATTGAAGGCCTTCGAGGAGAGCATACACTCTCTGGTAAGATGAGAGTCAAGCCTGCAAGAGGGGAATTTTTCGGTATGGCAAAAAGAGAGCAGTGAAACTGATTTCACTACTCTCTCCGAAGAAGATAGCGTATTACACTATACAAACAAATATTCATGAAAGGGGTTGCTATTGATCAGCAATCACCGAGGCCAGAATCCGGATTCCGGCCTCGATCTCCTCAAGCGAGGCGCAGCTAAAAGCCAGACGTAGATTGTGTTGGCCGTCAGCGGGATTCACAAAAAAGCCATCGCCCGCCGCAACCTGGACACCCGCCTCGAAAGCCTGCTGCTTGACCTGCCGGGCAAATATATTCTGCGGCAGATTGACCCAAATAAAAAAGCCGCCCTCGGGATGGGTCCAGCTTACGCCAGCAGGCATCCAACGTTCAAGGGCGGCCAGAGCAACATCACAGCGCGATTTATAGAGCGCGGTCACACGCGAAACATGTTCATTCCAGGCCCCACTCTGACAATAGGTCGCCACGATTTGTGAGGCAAAAGGATTGGCACCACCACCCATTTGCGACGTTCCACAATTTACAAAACGCTGAATCGCCTCTTCAGAACCAAGCAACCAACCAAGACGTAGTCCTGGGGCCAGCGTTTTCGAGAAGCTACAAATACTCAGCACACCCTCGCCCTCCGCTAATGCATAAAAACTGGCAGGCAAGCGACCAGCAAAGGAAAGATCGCGATAGACATCGTCCTCGACAATCAAGAAGTTATAGCGGCGGGCCAGTTGAATGATTTCGCGGCGGCGGGTCTCTGTCAGAGTGCTGCCCGTTGGATTGTGAAAATTCGGAATTGTATAAAGGATGCCCGGAGACGTGCCCTGCTCACGTAAGCGTAACACCTGCTTTTCCAGTTCGTCTGGAATCAAGCCATCCAGATCCATCGGAATCGAGTGCAGGTTGATCTGTTGGTCTCGGAAAATATGCAAGGCATCCGCATAGGTTGGACCCTCAACCAACATCGTCGAGCCTGCTCCGGCGTACAGCCGCGCAATCATATCAACGGCGTGCGTCGAACCGGCTACTATCATCAGATTCTCGGGTCGGACCAACAGTCCTTGCTCGCGATTGATCTTCTCCACCAGAAAAGAGATCAGTTCAGAGGTCCCCTGCTCGGGACCATACTGAAGGCCGCTCGTGGCTTGTGAAGAACTCATCAGACGTAGGATCGTATCGCGCAGGGCCGGGGTAAGCAGCGTCTGCGGGTCTGGATGTCCCAATAGAAGCGATATTTTATTTTGTTCCATACCCTGGGGCAAAGGGATTGAGGTCATTGCATATTCCTTCCATGGTTGACTATACAGGCAACCTGTTTTCAATGATACTACTCAGCAGCAAGCGACACCACCTGAGACAAACCTCCATTTACAACCTGCATGACTCTGTTTGCCATCTCTTCTTTATGGAGCGTCCTTGAGCTCTGGCTCCAACGAACAGCGCTTCCAAAGATCGCCCAGCTTATGGCGGTCGCCGTCACCTCAACCTGCTCTGTCCGGTTAGCGTCGACGGGTACTGCGTGTTTGAGCCAGTCATAAAGAACCTTGTACAGCTCTTGCTGAACTGCCTCTTCAAAAAGCGGGTCCAATTGTTTATGGCTCGGCGAACAGGTCCCGCCATGAATCTGAGAAATCAGTTCAAAGACCGTCAGGATCAGGATATGCATGTTTGTGGAGCTCAATGAAGAGAGTGCAGGCAGACGTTCGGTCAGCAGTTGCTGGAAGCTCTCACGAATGCAGCTATCCAGCAAAGCATATTTATCTTCAAAGTGAGCATAGAACGTTGCACGATTGACCGTTGCGCGCTCAGCAATATCCTGAACGGAGATCGAGCGAAAGCTTTTTTCGTTCATCAGATCAAAGAAAGCTTGCTGTAGCAATTGGCGCGTCCGCTTGACGCGAGGGTCCACGGATTTTATCTCTGTCACCATCTCAAAAACTCCAGCGATAAGCAACACTCTAGAAATTTTGTTGTTTAGACAACAAAATGCTCAATTTGAGCCTTGATCCTTCTTTAATTAAATTCTACACTGGTAGTATATACGACACCTGTTAGTTTAAGCAACAGGTGTTGAGAACAAAACACAGACATTGGAACGCTTACTTCAGGAGGAAACAATGAATATCGCGCTCTGGATTGTACAGGTAGTGGTGGGGCTCATGTTCCTGCTGATTGGGATCATGAAAAGCTCCCAGTCCATCGAAGCTCTTGGCAAGCGTCTGAGTTACGCACGTATCCTGCCAGCACCATTTGTACGTTTTATCGGCATCGCTGAGCTCCTGGGAGGAATTGGAGTAATCCTGCCACCACTTGTCCATATTCTACCGTGGCTGGCAATCGTGGCAGCAATCGGGCTGGGAATTATCATGGTTGGCGGAGTCATCTATCATCTTCAGCACAAGGAAACAACGCAAGCTATCACGCCGCTTGTGCTCCTGCTTCTGACGCTCTTCATTGCAATTGGGCGCATCTTGTACGCCCCTTTCTAAGTCCAACAAGCAGGCTTCGTTTCCTGAAATAAAAGCCGTTCCCACAGATACCAATGCAAACGTGGGAACGGCTCCTAAAACTACTCGGGGTCGGTAACAGGGAGGCGTATACTCCCGAGCTTACGCATCTCAGGCCAGAGCAAAGCCACCAGTACAACCACCAACACCGTGCCGATCCCTCCCGCGACAACGGATAGCACAGGTCCAAAGAATTGCGCGACCAGACCCGATTCAAAGCCACCCAGTTCATTGGAAGTTCCAATAAAAAGCGAATTGACAGCACCGACACGTCCACGCATCTCATCGGGCGTGCGCAACAGCACAAGCGTACTGCGAATGATCATGCTGATACTATCGAGAGCTCCGAGTACAGCAAGCATCAAAAAGGACAGCCAGAAAGTATGTGATAGCCCAAAGATAACCGTTGCAAGTCCAAAGCCAGCGACCGCCAGCAACAAGGTACGGCCCGCATGCTTAAAGGGAGGTCGCCGAGTTAAAGTCAGGGCCATCAGGATTGCTCCGACTGAGGCCGCCGCCTGGAGAATCCCCAGACCAATCGGTCCAACATGCAAAATATTTTTAGCAAAAATCGGTAAGAGTGTCGTCGCACCACCCAGCAGGACAGCGAAAAGATCCAGCGTGATCGCAGCCAGCAAGACCTGCGTCTGACTGAGAAAACGAAGCCCTCCCAGTAGCAGTCCAGAGGCTTTTTCCGTGAGGATTGGCCTGACCTGGACCCGAGTTTTGACTATCAGCAGCAGCAGGACAAAAATCAGCGCCAATGCCATATTCAGTGCATAGACCCACATTGCTCCGTGAAAAAGCGCGATCATAAAGCCGCCAGCCGCCGGGCCTGCGACCGAGGAGACCTGGATCACACTGTTTCGCCAGGTCATCGCATTTTCATATACCTCTTCCACAATAACCTGCGCGACCAGCGCCGAACTGGCGGGACCACTAAAGGCCTGCGCTCCACCAATTAACATCAAGCAGGCATAAATCAGGAGCAGGGGGCCAGTTTGAGCGGAGAGCAGCACCAGGCCCAGCGAGCTCAGCGCGACGATGGCCTGTCCAACCACTACAACCCATTTACGGCTATAGCGGTCCGCGACATAGCCAGCGGGCAGGAAAAGCAGGATCACCGGGATGATCTGGGCCAATCCAACAAAGCCAAGCACAAGCGCGGAGCCGGTCCGGTTATACAGCTCCCAGCCGATCGCAACCGTCATCATCTGCTCACCCAGCCAGGCAAAGCCCGACCCGATCAGCAGCAAGCGAAAATCGCGGAAACGCAAAGCACCTAAGGAGTCATGGGTAAGTTTTGTCTCGTCCAGCGTTGTTATATCATCTATAGGAGGCTTGAGAGGCCGATCGGCAGGGATCGGGACCTCTCCTTCTGGTAGTTTCAAAATATCTCTCGTTGTCTAAGCATAGTAAAGCTATAAATATTTTCTTAGTTAGCCATTCACTTCGCTAACTGAACGCGCTTGTGAAGCCAGCAGGAAGATGGCCAGAAACGACCCAGGCTCAAGCTTTCCAATGCTGCCTGCTTGTAAAGCATTCAGGAGGCGCGAGAGCGCCGTTGCGAAGTGTCTTTCAATAGTTAGAGAGTATGACAGCGAGATGGTCCCTGTCAATTATGAACAAAGAAGAGGATGAACCAGGCGAGAAGGCCAGCAATGCACCCGGACAGTATTTAGCTAACCTCGTCGCGAAATAGAGAAAGATTGATGGAATCGGCCAGAGCTTTGGCTCCAACGTCGTTGATATGCAGATGATCCCCTTCATCATAGAGCGGAAGAAGTCGAACCGGCTGCGCTGGATCACGCAGGGCTTTGTCTGGATCAATGAAGCCATCAAATGCACCGCTGCCACGAATCCAACGGTTCACCTCCTCGCGTCTGGCCTCGCGCTCAGCGATAAAACCATTCGCGTATCCTCCAAACGGGGCCAGTGTAGCCCCGATGATCTTTAGTCCTCGCAGATGGGCATGCTTGATGTACGTTTGCAGTCCAGCGACGATCTGAGCGGCACTGACCTCTTCCTCAGCAGGAGCAACCGCACCCGGATGGACCAGATCATTAATTCCTTCAAATACGACAATATACTTCACACCTGCCTGTTCCAGTGCATCACGCTCAAAACGAGTAATACCAGCCGAACCAAAAACGGGTCCGATCTGAGCAGAACTGTTATGTAAAATGCGATTACCTGAGATGCCCTGCCGCAGAACCGAGCGTGGCGGAAGTTTGTTACCTGAACTGACCAACCGCTCTAACAAATAATCTGGCCAGGGACCAACCGTCAGAGAATCTCCAAAGGCCACAATCGCAGCGGTACTCTCAGAGGCCAGCACATCCAGACCTGTCAAAAAAGGCACCCAGGGGAGGGCTCTGACGGCTGAGAAAGAACGATTCACCATATCGGGAGCGCCGGCAAGATTGCCACGGGATGAAATAAAGGCCCGCGCCGTCCCTCCATTGCCGGTAACAACCTTCATTGCCTCGGGGAAGTAGATGCTCACAGCCAGCGTCTCCAGTGGCGTAACCTCAAAGACCAGCGGATCACTCTCAATCTCGCTCCCGGCCGGAATAGTGACCGATTTGAGACCAGCAAAGGTAAAGACGTGATCTGTCTTCGAACGAATCAAGGCCTCGCCTTCCGCCAGGGCCAGGTGGACTTCGCCGATGACCAGTGGCTGCCGTCCAAAAAGGTTGGAAATCCTAATCCAGACCTGGCGACCAGCAATCCCTGGCCGTACAATCACACGCAGCGTTTGATTGCTAAAGCGAGTTGCCTGGATTGAATAATCCGTCGGGCTGGAACTCCAGGCTCCAACACGATGTTCTGTGTGAGGAGAGGCAGGAGGCTGATTAAGCATGAATTACTCTTTTCTATGAGACGCGCATAGCTATTGTGTAGTGTAACATAATAAGCGCAATCCAAATCTCTCGTTCAAGCGGCCATTGCCTTCATCAAAGTATCAATGATCGCTTCGATCCGTGTGGGAGAGGGAATTACCTGCTCACCATCTATCCGCAACACGACATTGTAGAGCATGTAGGTCAACAGCGAGCCTAGCAGCATGCGTACAATCGCTTCACGATCGACATCTTTAATTACCTGCTGTGCCTCGGCTTTCATCAGAAGCTCATTGATCGCGGCCATCCCCCGTTCTGGCACCGTTGACCAGAAAAGGTTCCCCAGGTGAGGAAAACGGACGACATCGCCAAACAAGACTCGCAGCAGAGCCTGGTAGTCAGGCTGGGTCATAATGCCAAGCAGTTCATTCGCTATCCATAGCAGAGCGGCGCGCAGCTCCTCCCTGCTCGTTGGCGTTGGTACACCCTCCTGAAACAACTGGTGGCGGGGATGTTCGACCGTCAGGTGGCGCAGAACATCGATGAACAGCTCCTCTTTATTGGTATAATAACGATAGAGCGTCTCTTTCGAGGCAATCCCGGCCTGGGTCATGATGGCATCGGTACTCGCCCCGCTAAATCCATGCCTCAAAAAGAGTTCCTGCGCGGCAGTACGAATCTGCTCACGCGTTTTCTGGGCACGCCTGGATATCTGTTTTTTTTCCATAGACCTATCACATCACAAAAAAACGTACTACACGGTACGAATATATCATATACAAAAGAGAAAACGCAAAATAGGATTCGTTCTGACTACCAGTTTTCATATCCACTAAAAGAATCTTCTGACGGTAAACCTTGCCTTTTTGATAAACTTGCTCTATACACAAAGACAACTAATACATCTACTATTGCTATTTCTGCAAGAAGTATATATACTCGACCAAAGCAAGCAGCCAATGTAGCACTTGCGCCAAACGCAGCATACGCAGCACAGAAAGGCACGTTATGTCAATCATCATTGATCGCACTATTGAGCTTGAGGATCTGACTATGCACTATCGCGAAGTCGGTGAAGCGGGAGCACCCCCGCTTATTCTATTACACGGACTTACCAGTAATGCCCAGGATTGGGATGAGATAACACCGATGCTCGCTGAACGCTATCATGTTTTCGCACTCGACCAGCGCGGACATGGCACAAGCACCAGACCTGAAGCCTATTCCTTTGAATTGATGCGCGACGATGTCAAGGAATTCGCGGACAAACTTTCCCTGGATCATTTTACCTTGATTGGTCATTCCATGGGTGGAACTATCGCCTTCCTGTTTGCAGAGAAATATCCCGAACGGCTTGAGCGGCTGGTGCTTGAAGATACTCCCCCACCCTTTATTGGGATGATGGACCCCAACAGCCCTGAGCCACCTGCGGAAGCACCTGAAGCCGTGCCTTTTGATTGGCCTGTGCTGACATCAATCATCAAGCAGCTTCGCAACCCCGACCCCACCTGGTGGAATGACCAGCGCAAAATCACGGCTCCCACCTTGATTATTGCGGGAGGATCGACAAGCCACGTTCCCCAGGAAAAGTTGGCCGAGGTCACAGCGATGATTCCAAACTGCCAACTGGTAACGATCGAAGGAGCCGGACATGAGGTCCACAAGAATCGACCCGAAGAATATAAAGAGATCCTGCAAAGCTTTCTTTTCAGTTAGCCATTCAATTCGCTGACTGAACGCGCTTGTGAAGCCAGCAGCATCGTTGCGCGAAACGATCAAAGCTGAAGTGTTCCA
>DASSXK010000228.1:0-2722 GCA_035703945.1 Ktedonobacteraceae bacterium
TTTAGCCCTGGATGGCAGTATTATCGGGCATGTCGGCGATGGCAATTTCCATACAAATATCATGGTCACTCCGGAGCAGTACGATCAGGCAAGCGCCTTTGCCGAGGATATTGTCAAGCGCGCCCTGGCCCTGGGTGGCACCGCAACCGGCGAACATGGTATTGGTCTGGTGAAACGTAAATTTATGGAGGAAGAGCATGGCCCCGCCCTCGACTGGATGCGTCAGTTGAAGCAGCTTTTCGATCCCGCTAATATCCTCAATCCTGGCAAGATTCTATAAATATGGTTCATGAGGATGGTAGCGCACGATCCAAACATGAATGTGCGATACCATCCCTCCTTTTTAATCAGGATGTCGGGAGGCTGTTTTCTACAATCCTAGCTGTCTTCGCTGGTGTTTTCCGCGACTTCTTCTTTACTGAGCGGAAGTTCAAACCAGAAGGTCGATCCTTGCTCTGGGATACTAACGACCCCTACCTGGCCGCCGTGATGCTCAATAATTGTTTTGCTGATATAGAGCCCCAATCCCAGACCTGCCATCGAGTCCAGCGTGCTGCTTCTAACCTCAATCCCGTTTACACGATGAAAACGCTCCCAGATACGTTGTTGCTCTTCGTTGGAGAGACCTGGCCCTTCGTCGCGTACTGCGACCCGGATTTTTTGTTCTTCCTGGTTGAGCGCCAGCATCAGTTCAACCGGACGATCTTCATACGAATATTTCAAGGCGTTGGTGAGATAATTCGCAATGACTTGCTCAATGCGGTCCCCATCAATGTAGGCTGGTAGCGCCTGTTCCTCCTGTTTCACGATGATCTCGCGCGTTGGCCAGGCCTGGCGGACCTCATCGACGATATCCGGGATGAGCCTGGCCAGATCGGTATATTCTGGCTGAATCTCTAAGCGATCCGATTGGGTGCGTGAGATGTCCAGCAGGTCATCAACGAGTCGGTTCATACGCCGAATCTGGCGATCGGTACTTTCGAAAAGGCCTTGCATACGTTCCATGCTGCTGCGAAGTTGGCGATACGCCAATTGTGTATTGCCTTTAATACTGGTTAGCGGCGTTTTAAGCTCGTGGCTGGCCATTCCCAGGAACTCGTCCATACGACGGTTGGCCTCACGCAGGGCCATCTCATTGGCTTGTGAGGCCGCCTTTTCTTGCAATAGACGCTCACGTTCGATTCCCAGAGCTGAAAGACGTGCCACCGCCCCGGCCAGGGTCATCTCTTCTCCGCTATATTCGTGGACCTCTCCCTCATGATCGAGGATAAGCATACCCACAAGCTCATCACCCAGCGTAATCGGGGCGACCAGCATTTTCTCGACCCCATAGGGATTGGGGTGGTTGCTATAAGGAGCTTTTGTCATATCAACGACGCTGATCTCGCGCGCTCGCAACGCTGTCATCAGCTCATCCTGGATCGAATATCCTGGCTTACGCGTCTGATTCCACATCTTCTGATGCTCATCGGAGAAACCATATGTTGCCAGCGGTCGAGCCATCGCGTTTTCCTCTTCAACGATGTGAATCCCGACGCGTTTACATTCCAGAACCTGGCAGGTAAGTTCCGCCAGACGGTGTGCGAGTTTGATGATTTGATATGAGACTCCCGGCGCTGTCTCGTTTTCGTTCTCTTGTTCTGGTGCGCCCTGTTGTTTCTCTAGCGGAACTGTGTCGTGTGTGACCATGACCAGTGCTTGCGCCATTTCGAGCAGCGATTTGAGCGCTTTATGCGTTTTTTGCTCCAGCCCTCTACGCGTGGTCACGTCATGGAGGATACAGACTGCCCCTATCTGCTCGCCATTCGGCTTGCGAACCGGTGCGCCGCTGATATTCAGATGTGCAATCTCGCCTCCCTGATTATGTGTAATCACTTCCATCGCCGTGGCGCCCTTCAGGACCTCGCCACGTAGGATGCGTGCTTCGGGCCACTGCTCCAGGGGGATTGGCTTGCCTTGATCATCACTCATTCCCAGTGATCCTGAGAGCGGGTCTTTGCGCGGGTCATTTTCTTGAATGTGCAGCATCTCTCTGGCTGTGCTATTGATGTGGCGCGGGTTTCCCTCCTGATCGTAGAAAAGTATGCCATCTGTCAGGGCTTCAAAGGTGGCTTCAATTTCGCCTGCCCTCACCATGACTTCCTCTTGATAATGGCGTAGTGCCGTAATATCGTGTGAAACGGCGACTACTCCTTCTACACCATCATTGGAATTGACCAGGGGAGCAGCACTGACAGAGATGTAATGCTTCTCGCCGTTGTCGTCCTCTCTGATCATTTCAACGGCTGTAACTGTCTCACCTTTTAACGCTTTTGTGACGGGCATCTGCTCAGGCTGAAAAGGTCTGCCGTCGAGTGTACGAAGTTTGTAGTATTCTATTGCCTCTGCGCGCGAAGAGATGGAGCGTGGCTGCTTTCCCCCAAAGTCAAGTTGCCGGTTCACGCGGGTAATCTTGCCCTTGCTATCGTGGATGGTCACCACGTCTGCGACTGTCTCAATGACTGTTTCCAGGTAGGCCCGTTCTTGCGCGAGTTTATTGCTTATCTCCTCGGAGTCGCGCCTGGCCCGTTCAACCTTTGTCGAAAGGATGCTAATTGTGCATCCGACGATCAGGAAAAGTAGCACTTCAATCAGGTTGTCCCATTTTTTCAGGGACATCAGGCCAAGGGTTGGCTGGATGAAGAAGTTCAACATGAGCAGACTAATTATTGTCGAGATCAGG
>DASSXK010000291.1:0-12337 GCA_035703945.1 Ktedonobacteraceae bacterium
GGCGCTGCGTCAAATTCTAAACAAAGAACTTCACCCGGAAACAAATGACTATACGCTCACCGGCAGCGCCGCCTGGGAACCGACCTCGCTCTGGTGCCACCTCTGCGGGCAGCAGCATCTGCTAAGCAAATTTAGTCCGGAGCGGAGGGAACTCCACCTGAAATGTCCTGCTTGCAGTTCCGAACCTGGCGATTATGTCAGCACAAACAGTGGTCTTGAAATGTTAGGTGAGACTAAAAGCTTAAAACCCGCCCTGAACCGTTTGACCAAATGGTCCAGTATCTACTATCGTACAGCTTTAAGAGAAGGTTCGGTTTCTTGCGTCGAATGTGGACACATCATCGATCTACGTTTCGGCATGCCTGAGAACTGCTCAACCTGGATGCGCCAGCGAAAATCATGGATCATCTGCCTGTTCTGCGAACACTGCCACTCACGATGTCATACAACACTTGATAGTCTCTCATTCTCATTGCCAGAGGTGAAGGAGTTCCGACGCAAATATCCACGTATTCGCACCTTGCCGCTCCACTATATCCAGTTCGAAGGGGCCAACGCGATGCTCACCACCTATGAAAGTGTGACTAACAACTCCAGAATTGAAGTCATCTCCTCGCTGGAGAGCTTCGAGGCCCTGAAAATAGCTGGCGGCCAATAGTTACGATGAGTCATTGAAAATACGCGACATTCAATAGTTATTACGAGGTTAACTGTGAAGCAGGAAAAGGATTTCGTTCAAAGTCAAGCCGTTACTCCTACTGAAAAGCGTTCGCTACCTATCTGGGCGCTCTTTATCGCCAATGTCATCTCCTATATTGGGGACGTCCTGATGTTGCTGGCTATTCCCTGGTTAGTCCTGCAAACTACTGGTAGCCCTTCTAAAGCTGGTATCACGGCTTTTTCTTCGATGCTTGCTGTAACCATCTCGGCCTTTTTCGGTAGCCTGCTTATCGATAGGGTTGGCTATAAACGTACCAGTGTTCTGGGAGACCTGGCAAGTGGGATCGCGGTGATCCTGATTCCCTTGTCATACCATACAATCGGACTCCCTTTCTGGCAATTGCAAATCCTGGTCTTCCTGGCTGGGCTGCTCCAAACTCCCGGTAGCCAGGCTCGTATAGCGCTCCTGCCGGACCTGATTAAACTCTCACAAATGCCTGCTGAACGCGCTAACTCTCTTTATGATGGTGTCAGGCGTGTTGCTGGCTTCTTTGGTGCTCCTATCGCCGGAGCCTTGATTATTTTTATTGGAACAAGTAACCTGCTCTGGATCGATGGTGCAACATTTATTATTTCGGCCCTCTTACTGGGCTGGGCCCTGCCTGCCACCCCTCCGATCAAGAAGGAGAAAAAGCAGGGTCAGTACGTGCTGGAGCTAAAAGAGGGATTAAGCTTTATTCGTCATACACCTCTCCTGCTCTGGACGATCCTTCCAATTATGATCACCAACGCTCTCGATCAGGGAATGATTGGGGTAGTCCAACCAACCTATGCAAGGCAGATCTTCCACAATCCGGTTGCGCTTGGCTCAATGGTTGCGGCCAGTGGTGGTGCGGCCTTTGTTGGAACGATCATTTTCGCCATGATTGGTCACAAGCTCCCCAGAAGAATGACGCTGGGAACCTGCTTTTCCCTATCAACCATCCTGCGTTTCTTGCCACTGATTCTGGGTCTACCGCTGCCGGCGATTCTTGTCGCATACATCATCTCAGGCCTGATGATTGGCTCGATCAATCCTATCCTCAGTACTGTTGATCAGGCCGTTATTCCACCTGAACTGCGAGCTCGCGTCTATGGCGCAAGCAGCGCAGGAGTCTTCCTGGGCATGCCGTTCGGTGGACTTATCGCTGGCCTTCTGGTCGATCGGATTGGTCTTCTCATCACCCTCATCATCTTTGGCAGCATTTATCTGGCCTCAACCGTCTCGCTATTAGTAAATCCCGCCATGAAAGCGATGGACCACCTGGACAAAGAGCCTGAAATAATCCAATCTTGAGCAAACTGCCTCCTAAAACAGGAGCGCGATACCGCATAATACAATAAGAGCGCCACCCAATTTTTGAAACATTGCATGTCTCTCGTTAAGAAACACGATCGCTAACACAACAGTCAGAGCCGCCTCCGAACCCAGAATCGGAGCAAGTTGAGATGCGTTTCGCCCAATTTGGTGAGCCATTCGCTTCACTGACTGAACGCGCTTGAGAAGCCAGGAGCAGTGTTGCCCGAAGCGATCCAAGCTGAAGCTTTCCAATGCTGCCTGCTTGGAAAGCGTGCAGTAGGCGCGAGAGCGCCGTTGTGAAGTGTCTTTAAATGGCAAGCTGTGTAGAGAAAAATTGAAGCAAGCGTCAAAGTAAACGATATCGCCAGCAAACTAATAAGGTACTTTGGTTTGAGGTAAAAGGCTAATTTTTTAAATGTTCCCGGCTTGAGTATGCAAAGGAGTATCCCTGAAAAAAACGCTGCGTACACATTCAGGGAAGCAGCATCAAAGCTTCTAAGCAGAAAGTATGATGCGATTTCAGAACAGGCGTAGAATAAGGCCGCAAGCAGGGCCAACAGCATAGCATCATTAAAAACAAAACGCTCCTTCCTCCACTGAGCTACGGCTACCCCCACCAGAACGACGATTGTTCCCAGCAATCTGTTTGGAGAAAACATTTCTTGTAAACAAAGAAAGGCCAGCAGCACCTCCCACAACTTTTGACTGGAGAGCAAAATGCCGCTTACGGATGCCTCTAGACTCTGAGCAGCTTTGAAGTTGAGTATCGATGCCAGTGCCAAAAACAGTGTAATCATTGCAAAAAATGGAATCTGGCTTAGAGAAATTTGGTAGTGAAAGCTCCCTCTGCTCAGTGCAATGATCAACGCAAAGCCTCCTATCAGGCCAGAGAATGCAACTGCTTGCGCAAACGGATCGGAATGTACATCTTTCATCACAACGCGGTTAAAGATACCATTCAGAGAGAAGAATAAAACGCTTAACCCGGCTAATAGTTGCCAGGACATAGAATAGTCCTTTCTCTAAACAGGACGACGTTTTATCGCAGATAAGAATCTCGCCCGAACTGCAATATTTTCCCGTTAATAACGTCTTTCTTATTGAGTGATCGATCGTATCAAAAGATACAGGTTCGCTCAGAAAGGGAATCTAATGATATATCATCTCCTGGATCAGCGCTCCCAAAAACCGCTCCTCAGTCGTTTCGTGAACATCTTTTTGCTTGTGGGACTGCTTATAGCAACCTTTTTCTCGCTGACACGCCCATCTCTGGTAGCAAAGGCCAGCTCCCTGCCGCTCGTCGAGCATGCAGAGTCAATGGGGATTGAAATGTCAATCTATATGGAACCCGGACCTTATTTTCGGAATGAATTAGTCGCAGTTGATCTTACCCTCACCAACCATTCAGACACCACCTGGTACGTTGGTTCACCCTTCGGAAGCTTTACCTGTGGAAGTGGCAATGTATTTATTCCACGAACCAACATCCAAACACAACTTCCTCCTGACCCAATTTTTGGTATTGACACCATTCATTGCAATCCGGGTGCTGAGGGCCACGCCGCCTTGCTTCCCGGTCAAACGCTGTTCGCTCATAAATTTCAGTACCTGAGTTATAGCGGACAGATTACTGAACGACCTGACATCGGTCTCTATAAGACCGTCAGAGAAAGCCTCTTACCATCATCCCCATCCTTCTACATCTCTTATGTGCTCGTTCCAACAAATTGGCCTGCCATTCAGATGAATATTGCTCCAACCACCCCAACCAACCGCCTTATCCCATTTAGCACTACAGCTAAACAAGTACTCATTAATGCGCCAGCGAATATTCGCTCACAACTGCAATACCATTACAGATTGGTATGCCTCTTGCCAGACCAGAACGATAGAACATACACACTTACTAATGGAAATAATGGCTGGGAAACCTTAAAAACAACTAACCTGAGCAGGCCATATTGTGCCTCGGAACACGGGGTCTGGTTCGTTGAATTCGGCGCTCCCGGTTACGCTGTTACCAGCAAGTACATATTTTTCTCAGAGGCACATAAGCCCTAACCATTCCCTGCGAAAGTAGTCTACTGACCCGCTCAAACCTGCACCTGGTATTTCTTGACCAACCCTTTGACCCAACTGCTTTGCTTTTCGGATGGACGAAACTGCGGGGAGCGCAGGCGCTTCGCCATATCGTTGATAAACTTGCGTTCGTTGTCGGCCACGCGGGCGCTGCCGTTGGCGTTACCATTGTCGTTAAAGGCCTGAAGACGCAGAACCATCTGCCGTAGCTCTCCCAATTCGGCCGGGAGGGCTGCCTCCGTCGCGTTAGAAGATGGGTCGGAGGGATTGTGGGCTTCGGGCGCTTTGGACTTTTGCCAGCGATCATAGGCCGCCACATCACCATTCCAGGCGGCAACACCAGCCAACCGATCAGCCAGTTCGTTCTGATCGTGTCCGGCATGACCTCGCACCCAGTTAAAAACGGGAGGAGTCTTACGCCTGGCAATCAAGAGGCGATAAAACGCCCAGAGATCGGGGTTGGCCGTCATCTTAAACTTGCCCTGTGCCACATTGATCGTGTACTGGCTATCGCTATTGATTGTTAACGGCAGATCCGCAGGAACAACACTTAAGACTGCCAGCACGGACGAAATCTCTGCCCGGTTATTTGTGGTGGTTGGAGCTTTGGGAATATGCCCGGAACAGGCTACATAGCGAGCACCCGTCCGAACTTTACCGCCTACAACGTCACCCGCCGACCAGAGCAACGCGCTCCATCCTGCTGGCCCACCTGGATTTTTTATACAAGCTCCATCCGTATAAGCCACCACACCATGCTCCCTCCAATCAGACAGCGACTGAGACAGGTTAACCCTCTGCGCGGCCTCCAGAACCGAACGTTGCTCTAAAGATGCTGGGATTTCGCTCACTATTTATCCTCTTTCAAATGTTTTTTACTGTGCATTGTTTTTGCTCATCTATCTCAAATGTGGTTTCTTACCTATCATGTGCTGAAGTTTACCATAGCGGTTGGAGTTAGGATAGATCCATCAGGGTCAGGTTTTGGGTTATTTAGGACAAATTTTCTAAATCAGTCAGGTTGCTCTGGCTTTATATCCAAAACTCACCACAAATTTATCGAGAATTTGAAGAAGCATTACGACTAACATAAGTGAGAAAAACAAACAGGCCGCAAGTCTGGAATAGTATCCAAAACTTGCGACCTGTTTAATAGAATCTCACAAAGTGGTCAGACATCATCAGTCAACGAATTGGCTGGCCTGTCAGGGAAACCTAAAAGTCGCGATCCTCCACAACAAGGCGTTTCGCGTCGATGACATAGCGTTTGCTCTTGCGGCCTTCGGCAACGATCACTTCGTTCTCGCGCAATTGGAGAAGCAGATCGGGTTTCAATTCCTTGCCGGCATGCGTTACGATCTGCGTCTGCTTGGTGACACGAACAGCAACCGGCTGCTCTTCACCGGTGGTCGACTTCGGCGAGGTTCCAGCAATGATAAAAGTGCCTTGCTCAGCGGGATTTGGAGCCATACCAATAACCGTTACTTTACGCCCATTCTTCATCACAGTGCTCACCGCCTCCAGGGATTCCTGATGGACCTTCTCGGAAACTTTAGCCTCGTGATGAGATGGCTCTTCGTTTTCTTCCTTCAAATGCTCCGTATCTTCCTTCTGGGCTTCGGGCTCATCTGTGGGATGGGGGTCGTCCTCAAACAATGTATTATTATAATTGGTAGGAATTTCGACCTCAAGTGCCTTGGGCTGCGCATCAAAGCAATAGGTCACCATTACTTTGGAAAGGTCTTCCTGGTCCTGCAAAGCGGTCCAATCAGCCTTACTCACATAGTCTTTGAGCTTGACCATGCTGCCATCTACCTGCAAAGCAATCGAGGCAGGTACGGAAATGGTGAGGTGTGCCCCATGGAAGAACTGTCCAGTCGCATTATCAGGCTTGCGGCGTAGAAGCAATGAAGCAACCTGACTAAAGTTGGAAACTGGCGTGCCAGCAGTAATCACGCAGACATCCAAGACTCCATCATCGATATAGGCGTCTGGCGTCATTTCCACAACGTCGGCATAGCGACGGGTGTTTCCAATTACAACTTGCAGCGCCTCACCATGCCAGAGCAGATCAGCATCCGCACCGCCACCAACCGCTCGCAGCTCAACTGGAAAAGCCCGCTGCTCAGGAAGTTTCTTTAGGGCTGCAACACCAACCGCCATCGTCCCAACTTTATATTTTAAGGGCTTGGAAACGTCGCCCATAACCGCCGCATCAATTCCCAGGCCAGCCATCAGCAGGAAGTTCTGCCGGGCATCGGAGCTGGGTGCTGACTTTGCCTTATTTTTCTTCCGTGATCCATTAAGACGTCCATTTTGCACAACTGGAGTATCGTCATTTGTTGGGAAGATCAAACGCTCAACGGCCACGTGCCCCACGTCAACTTTGCGTGGCTCACTATTAATCAGGGTCAATGCAGCCTTCACCGGATCAGTTGGAATTCCGACTTCACTGGCCCAGACATTGGCGGTTCCACCAGGGATAGCACCCACAATGTTGTGCTTCTTCTTGGACATCACACCATTTACAACCTGGCTGATCGTACCATCGCCACCATATCCAATAACGAGATCATACTTCTTGCCAGCATTGGCCGCCAGTTCTTTGGTATGGCCGCCATATTCTTTAATTGCGATATCAGTTTTCCAGCCGGCTGCCGACAAAACCGCAATAACATCTGTAATTTTTGCGAGATTTGCCCCCGCCCGGGGATTAATAACTAAACATGCCCGCTTAACCTGCATAGATAACTCCTCTTGATCGCTTAACATATATTTAATATCTTCTGCGGTGTAAACGGTCCAGCTAGTAAGAGAGTTTCATTCTTATTACGAGAGCTGCTCTAAAGGCAAGCAATTCCTGTTATTCTATACGCTAGCATCAAAATAAAGCACTAGCGTTGAAAAGTTGAAATCGCCTGTAAAATTCCACCAACGGCCGCCCAGATGCCTATTAGCCAGGGCCAGGCGCCACCATGCCTGCGCCGGGCCTCAGCACTGCTAACCTGCTCAAACCAGCGACGGGTCGCGGGACGACTCAAGCGCCAGACGATTAAAGGCGAGAAAATCAGCAGGATCACCGATGCAACCGCTCCCCAGTAATTTCCCTGCCGACTGGATTGGTACAGGCTATATGCCGAAGCAATTCCTCCCAGAGCACCCAGGCTATTGGCCACAACCTGGATCGGCCGAGCAAGCTTGACACCGCGCCTGATCGCTTCCCCAAACACCGCAAATAACGCTGCCGCAGGTACAAGGAAGATATATTGAAGCAGTACGTTCGCTCCCGATTCCTGGCTCGTGGGGCCGAAAGGAATACTCCTACGCAATATGAGCGCGATGATTGGTGTCGCCAGCATTTGGGCACTCAATCCCCAATCAAACGCCACGGCCATTCCAATTCCCTGGGGAGCTGGTAAAGGCGTCTCCGCGTGGACAATTGGTTCTGTTTCAGTTGTTGTCTTCAAACCGGTACCTCTTCTTTTTGAAATCTGGGCTTTAATTAACTACCCGCCAATTTACTGACTGGAAGCGCCTGAGTTGTCTATCTGGTAAGCGTTTAGTTGGCACAAGAGCGCCGTTGCAAATTGTTTTTTAAATGGCAAAAGCATTTTATCTACTCATCTTAATATAGCAACTTAGACGCCTCACAAGCCAGCAAAGGACCATACAAAAGCAGGAAAATTACCGCTCAATTACGGTAATTCCCCTGCACTTATCTAAAATCCGAAATTCCCATCACTGATCCTGCACAAGCACAATCAGTAACGCATCTTCATGAACCTGCTTTTATCGTTCTATTGCTTCCGAACAGGCAAATGTAAGACTGTTAGTCCTCTGCATGACCTCTTACGAGCGCCGTTGCGGCACGGACAATGTGGCGGGCACTGATACCGGCATCATCCAACATTTCCGCTGGCTTGCCAGAGCCAGGCATCGATTCCACCGCCAGCTTGATAACCTGAGGCATTGGTCGATACTGCTCGGTAAAGGCATCAAGGACCGCATCACCCAGACCACCTTCGGGCCAGTGATCCTCAACAGTCACGATTTTTCCATCAGTATCGGCTTCAGCCGCAAACAGGGTCTCGACGTCAATTGGCTTGACTGAATAGGCATCTATCACGCGTGCCGTGATGCCATTAGATTTTAGTTGCTCATAGGCATCCAGAGCTTCGTGTAGCGTAATTCCGGCCGCGACAATTGTGACCTCGTCATGGTCAGACTGGCGAACGACCCTGCTGCCGCCTACTTCGAAGGTCTCACTGGCCTCATAAAGAATGGGGGTCTTTTCACGCGTCGTTCGCATGTACACAATCCCATTGTGTTTGGCCATCTCAGCCGTCAATTGGGCCGCCTGGTTGGCATCAGAAGGATAAAGAACGGTGCTACCAAAGACCGCTCGCATCATTGACAGGTCTTCCAGGGCCATCTGCGAAGGACCATCTTCACCGATTGAGACACCGGCATGCGAGCCAACTAACCGGATATTGGCCTGAGAGATCGCTGCCATCCGAATGAAGTCGTAGGCGCGGGAGAGGAAGGCCGCAAAAGTTGAGGCAAATGCTATTTTGTGCCGTACGCTCATACCGACGGTGGCCGCAACCATCTGCTGCTCCGCGATGTACATTTCAAAGTAACGCTCGGGGAAGGCTTTGGCAAACTCCTGAGCATAGGTCGAGTTGCTGACCTCGCCATCAAGACCCACCACCTGCGGATTCGCGGCTCCCAAAGCCTGCAAAGCATCGCCATAGGCTTTACGGGTCGCTTCTTTCTCTCCTACATTGTAGGTTGGCAGCTTCAGCTCCTGAGCTTCGGGCAATTTGGCAGGCTCAAGGTTCTCTGGCTTCTGAACCGGGTAAACCATGCTGCGAACTGAAGGCAGCTCAGCCAGGGCCTTCTCTTCTTGCTCTTTGTTCAGGGATTTGCCATGCCAACCCTCGGCATCCTCCAGGAATGAGACGCCTTTGCCTTTTTTGGTCTTCGCAATAATCAAGGTTGGGGTATCAACACTCTTCAAGGCCTGAGCATAAGCGGTGTTAATTTCATCATAATTATGCCCATCGATAACAATGGCGTTCCAACCAAATCCCCTGGCACGGGCAGCATAAGCTGCCGTATTCCAACCAAGCTCAGTCTGACCACGCTGGCCCAATCGGTTGCAGTCCAGAATGGCAATCAGGTTGTTCAATTTGTAGAACGAGGCATGGTCAAAGGCTTCCCAAATAGAGCCTTCAGCCATTTCACTGTCGCCAAGTAACACCCAGCTATGATAAGGAAGCTTATCAAGGTATTTTCCCGCCAGGGCGATGCCGACCGCTATCGGAAGACCCTGCCCCAGCGAGCCGGTCGCGACATCAACCCAGGGTAGATTCGGGGTAGGATGGCCTTCCAGGCGGCTCCCAAATTTTCGCAGAGTCAGCAATTCATCGTCTTCAATCGCGCCCGCTGCTTTGTACATCGAATAGAGCAATGGTGAGGCATGACCTTTTGAAAAAATCAGGTGATCATTGTTTGGGGTCATTGGATTGTCAAAGTCGTACCGGAGATAGCTATTCATCAGCACAGCCATTAAGTCAGCAGCAGACATCGAAGAGGTGGGATGTCCCGAACCAGCCTCAGTCGTGCATCGAATGCTATCCACCCGCAACTGTTCCGCGAGATTCGTCCACCGCTGTACTTGTGTGTTTGCTTCGGTTGTTGCCATTTCTTCTTTACTCCTCGCTCCTTAAGTAAAACGGTCCGCTCAAAAAGAGCTATCGACTTGCTTAAGTTGTACTACATAAATATTAAGGATTCTTGCTTAAGATACCTCATTCCGCCAAATTCACTGATCGGCAATGCTTCAGTCAGGTGATATATCCAGGAAAAGAATTAAATACATCGCCAGGGGATTTCATAGAGTCCTCTTCAGGCTCTCACAACTTACATCTCTTTATTACACGATTGAAGACATGTAAATGTGATACAGTAACACAAACAAAACCTGTTTCATATTTATTCTCACTCAGCACGCCTGTAGACGCTCCACAAATCTATTATATCCTCTTGCAATTCTATTATGTAACCCTTCAGAAGCCCCTGAAAAACCGCATTTTGATCTTCAACAACAGAATACGGTCCCAATCCAGTAAACTCTACAGACAATTCCTCGATATATTCACGGGTTTTTAATTGTAATTATTACATCTATCTTTTATAATAAAAAGCAGAGACATGAAGTTACTTTGTAGATCAAATGGTAACGAAATGTTACGAATTGTTATAATAAATAGTAACTTCCCATTCAATAAAACTTTGTTGAACCGTAAAAAATTGGATAGCTATTCTGTAGGGACGATATGTGTCGCTCATGCGAAGCACAAGGGTGAGGTGGAGGCGAGGTGAGGACAGGAGCACCAGCATTTTCCGGTCCCCCATCAGGTGGTTATCATTGTTCCTAAACCGCTCTCAACACACCTGTCATTTGCGCTCAATTTTAATAAAAGCTCGCCTATCTGCCACATTCACACGGTGCAATGTAGCAAATATGGACACACAGATAACTTGACGTTCAGGATGGTCGTAAGGGAGGCAAGGCAACCCCAGGGTGTTGTCACATAACCGTTAAATCTCTGCTGCTCAGTTGAAGAGCCAGTGGCATATATCCTATGCCCGCGAAACTAGCTTCGTATCAGGTCTCTTTCATCGTAGCCGAGATTTTTCTCCCTCTCTGTCTCCTTCTCTCGTCGAAAAAGGCACCCTGCTCTCCATGGGAGCAGGCTAAATAATGCTTCTCTCTACGAGAAAATACCACCATCAGCACGTCACATTACTGGGTCATATGAGAGGATAAAGACATGACACAACAAAAAACCACCTGGGTTGTCAATAGCATCACAGGACTTAAAATGAGCCAGAAAACAGGCGTCCTGACCATCAGGCGCGGGGTCGGCAATCATCTTGAAGAAGGTAAAATCGAATTTAAACGCGGACAGATTGTTGAAGCCGCAATCGGTCGCAAGCATGGTGAAGAAGCCGTCAACTACTTTACATCCTGGACCCATTGTGAGTTCAGCTTTGCAGATACAGCCATTCAAAACACCAGGCCGCCCTCGACCCCATTTCCAGCATTTGAGATGCCACTTACAAGAAAAGAGGCGCACACCGATAACTATACGACCCTCCAGCCGCGCTCGACTCTGGCCGCGTCCAAGAACCAACGCAGTACCTTTCAATCAGAGAACACCTATTACTCATCAGATGATCCAGAAATTCCCTATAGCACCCGCCCCCTGGACTATGGTCTGCATCTGATCGAAACGAGAGGTCTCACACGCGCCCACAAGCGCCTCTTCCTGCTCATTAACGGCAAGCGTTCAATTCAGGACATCGCACGTCTACTCAAGCGCGATCCCAAGGAGATCTATGAACTCTTATATGACCTGGAACGTACGGAGATTATTAAAATCCCGACCTACTCCCAACGCTAAGCTACCCCAAAAAACCAGCAAAGGGTGAACTTTGAGTTCCACCCTTTGTTGCTCTTGCTTCCCTGGTCACATCTTCACGCTACCAACAGATGTGATAGGATAAACCTATCATATTATCACCAACCTCAATGGTTTCTTGCTTCAATAGCGTGAAAGGAAGCATCGTGCGAATCATTTCATTACTCGCCAGCGCAACGGAGATGATCAATGCTCTTGGTTGCTTGAATCAGCTTGTCGGGCGGTCCCATGAATGCGATTATCCGCCTCAGATTCAGTCACTTCCGATTGTGAGCAAAGTTCAGATCGAGGTAGATACCAGCAGCGCCGAAATTGATGCCCAGATCAAACAACTTGCCAGGCGCGAAGATCTGGAGCCGAACGGGGCGCTCAAGGCTCTCAGTATCTATGCCATTGATGTTGAGCAGCTTCAGGCGCTGCGTCCCGATGTTATTTTCACTCAGACGCAATGTGAGGTCTGCGCCGTCAGTGAGCGCGATGTGATGGAAGCCGTCAAACAACTGACTGGACTGCAACCACGCATCGTCTCGCTCTCGCCTCATCAGCTCAGCGATGTCTGGGAAGATCTTTTGCGTGTTGGCAAGGCATTGGGACGCGAGGAACAGGCCCAGGCACTCATTGAGGGCTATCAGCAACGCCTGAACAATCTTCAAACGCAAGTAGGCGCTTTTGGGAACCTCCCCACCGTCGCCATGCTGGAATGGCTTGATCCCCTGATGTCAGCCGGAAACTGGATACCCGAACTGGTAGAGATCGCCGGTGGCCAGGC
>DASSXK010000318.1:0-3486 GCA_035703945.1 Ktedonobacteraceae bacterium
GCCCATAGTCCTAATTCGGCTTCTCGCCCGTGGAGTACACGCTACCTCGTTGGCTTGATGATAGCGACCCCGGCCCTCCTCTGGCCCCTTTGGAATGGTCTGGCTACCACGATTAAGGCTGGCTTTCCTGTGCTGACACGGGCGCGTCTCGTTACTATCGCTCGTTGGGCGGTTCTTGCTCTCCTGCTTGGGTTGTTTGTTGGGGAGACGCTGTTTACTACCAACGATATGCCTGCGATCCAAAAGGACTCCACACAGGCAAATACCGTTACGCAGAAGCTTGTTCAGATGGGGGCCGTTCACATTTACTCTGGCTACTGGCAGTGCGATCGCTTTATCTTCCTGACGCAAGAAAAAATCATTTGCGCTGTCCTGGAAGAAAATCTCTCGCGGGGTTTAACCCGCTATCGGCCCTATTATGATAGTGTGCATGCCGATACTCATGCGTCGTATGTCTTTCCACAGGGTTCAAACTTTGAGAAAAACTTTGAACGGAAGATGGCAGAATCCGGGCTCCAGTTTCAGAAAATAGTCGTTGCTGGCTATGTGGTGTTCCGTCCTTTAAGGTAGGGGAGGTTATCTTCAAGATATCGTAGCGTAGGGTCCCTATCCATTTGTGTAACACATGACCCAAAAAACCGCCCTCAATACGTCCAATCTATAGACCATTTATCCATATTGATGGATGGCTTTTCCAAATGAGGAGTGAGATCGTGAGTTCACTTCCCCGTGGAATAGGACCAGGGGACCGGCCCCGGCTGCGCGCTCATGCCCGTTTGCAATGGGACCCCGTCCGCAAAAAACAGATTATCCTGTTGCCTGAAAGTGTGCTGGTCCTCAATGAAACGGCCGCCGCCGTTCTGGCCTTGTGTGATGGTCAACGGCGTGTCTCTGATATCGTCGCTACGCTGGCAGAGCACTATAATCGCCCTGTTGTTCAGGATGTTCTGTCCTTCTTGAATCGCCTGGTAAACAAAAATGTTCTGGACGTTGTCGAAGAACATGAGGATTGAAAGGACAACTATTCCGCCAGCGTGGCCAGCCGCTCAAAGGCTGCCAGTTCCATTTCAGGATTACTGGCATCATGCGCATATGTAAGCAGCATCTGATAGATCTGGCGAGCCTGCTCCAGCTTTGAATCCAGTTCATAAGCCTGACCCAGTAGCAGGTAGAGATGCTCAACCTGTGGTGCCAGCAAGTGGGCTTCCAGGGTATTCCCATGTTGTTGCCTACGTATCAGTTGCAGGGCCTGCTCATAAAAGGCAATTGCATCATGAACTGCCAGTACCCGCATGGCTTCATCACCAGCCGCCAGATTCCAATTAAAGGCGGGCTCAAGCAGTCCTGCCGCCAGGGCATGATATGCCAGCAGTGCCGCTGGGGCTTGCTCGTCCTACAACATACCGAGCGCCCGCCTGTGAAAGATAGACCTTCGAGCCTCGCCAGCCTCAGCATAGACCACCGCTCGGATCATCGGATGCGCAAACACATAATGTCCGCTTGCGATCTCCCCACTCTTATACTCCGATTCATAGAGCAGGCGGCTATCCAGCACCTCATCCAGTGCTGCTAACCCCTCCGGCTCTTCGAGGTGAGCCACCTGGCACAGGTGCCTAAAACTAATCTCCCAGTCGAGAATCGCGCCGGCCACCAGCAGAGCAAAAGCGTTTTGAGGGAGTCGATCCAGGCGAGCAACAATCACCTCGCGCACACTTGGAGGAAAGAATCCACGGACCATTGTCTCGTTTGTGGCTGTACTGAAATCGATCCGCCAGTCTCCATTTTTATCCCGTTGGGGTAACACTATACCGCGTTCAAGCAAGACCTTCAATGTTTCTATCAGATAAAAAGGGTGTCCCTGTGTTTCTGTAAATAACCACTGCCCGAAGTGTTCCAGATCTGTATCCTGTCTTACATCCTTGCCATCGTTCCCAGCGAGGGCCTGTAGCATCTTCAGAACCTCTTCACAGGTAAGAGGACCAGGCTCCAGGCGTATCAACGTCACCGCTCGCTCAATGTCTGCTCGCCATTCAGCAATTCCTGGCGGCATCTCAACCTCGCCTGTACGTAACGTCAAAAAGAGCAGCACGGATGTTTTGGTCTCAACGAAGCGCCTTGCAAGATAGTGGAGG
Organism: Ktedonobacteraceae bacterium; assembly: GCA_035703945.1. Taxonomy (GTDB): domain Bacteria; phylum Chloroflexota; class Ktedonobacteria; order Ktedonobacterales; family Ktedonobacteraceae; genus DASSXK01. Next base: position 2,133 of record DASSXK010000318.1, read on the forward strand.
ACATCGAGAGAAGCCGCATCGGCCCACTGCACATCGTCAACAAACAGGATGAGGAGCGCTCGTGAGGCCAGGGATTGTCCCAGGCGTGCGATTGCTTCAAACAGACGATTACGTGCAACTAACCTGTCACCAATAGGCGCGGAAAGATCGGGATAGCGTTCACTCAGTTCGGGTAGCAGGCGGGCAAGCTCCGACAGCCACATATCTGACAGCAGGTCGTCGGGAGCATTCTCTCGCTCAATCCGTGGGCGCAAGGCCTCAATCAAGGGTCGATAGGGTTGCTGGCCTCCGGTCTCGAAAGCTTGACATCGTAAGACGTCGGCCCCCTCCGTCTCAGCCCAGGCCAGGAATTCATTTGCCAGGCGTGTCTTCCCGATGCCGGCTCCCCCTTCAAGAAAAACGATCTGAGCCTGCCCATGTTGCGCCTCGTGATAGGCCTTAATTAAAAGGCTTAACTCATCTTTCCGTCCCTGAAATGGTCCATCAAGTAACATCGCAGGTGAAGGCGTAAGTGATGAAACTGGCATCTCCTTACGACTGGGGGGTGTCATGGAGCGCATACGCTGGGCAAGCGCGATGGTTTCTGGCATAGGACTGGTCTGCATGCCCGATGCCAGCATCGCCTGGCAGTTCTCGAAGACATGCAACGCCGCATCACGATCGCCTGATGCAAAATACAGGCGCATTAATCGCTGATACGCCTCCTCATTCAGTGGATCAAGCGTGAGCCAGCGATTCACCGTCTCAATCGCTGGGGCCAGTGACCCTGATTCAAATTGTAGTTTGGAGAGGCAATCAAAAATCTCATTGATATGTAGATGCCAGTATTCACGTTGGAAACGCACCCAATCATCAAACGCCGGAGCATCGCTCAAGGAGAAACCTTCCAGAAACTCTCCCTGAGGCAGATTGCAGGCAAAGGAGAGTTGGGATAGCAAGCTACGACGCGTCTCTTCGGTCATAGTGAGGGCCGTGCAGTCCGAAGCATGGGTTGTTCTCCAGGCTTCATGCAGAGGACGGAGATCAAACTCAATCTCGGAAGAGAGATCCAGGCTGAGCGTATCACGGGTGATCAGTAGATAAGGCGCTGGCGAGGTACCATTATCCAGTAGATTGCGGAGATGCAAGAGCGTAATGCGCAAGGAGGCTCGACCATGCATTGCATCACTTTCTGGCCAGAAGAGTTCGGAGAGGTGCCTGCGCGAGTGAATACCCCCTTCAACTGCGAGATAGATTAAGAGCGCAAACTCTTTGCGGGTGGCGAATTGCATGAGTTGGTCTGCCCGGCGCACCTCCGGTGGACCCAGTAAGGTTAGCGTAATATCGCTCATTATAACGTTCCTTATAACGTTTC
>DASSXK010000377.1:0-2272 GCA_035703945.1 Ktedonobacteraceae bacterium
AGCGCCAGCTTGCCGCGTTGAAGTCGCATCGCGGTAGCATGTACACTCATTCCAAGTTGAGTCGCGACCTCGGCCAGCGATGATTCCTGGACATAGCGTTCTAACAGCGAACGACGTGTTTCGGGTGGGAGGAGATCCAGCGCCTTGTCAAGTAGCTCCGCCAGTTCCTGGCGCTCCAACTCGATTTCCAGATCGAAGTCGTCGATCAGTAGTTCTTCGAACTCGGTTTGGGGCGCGTCGGAGTTTGTATCTAGTTTCAGGAGGTGGGTGTTATCGTGACTCTGCTTCCGCAGCCAGCGCAGACAGATATTGCGAGCGATGCCTGAGAGCCAGTTCGGCAACTTCTCTGGATCGTGCAGGCTATTCAAGTGACACCAGGCTTCAAGCAGCGTTTCCTGGACAAGGTCTTCTGCAATGGCAAGATTGCCGGTGATGTTGGCACATTGACGCAAGAGGCGGGGCCGCTCAACCGTAAGCGCAGCGTCTAGATTATGAATAATACTTTCAAGATGTTCCATGTGTATCCCATTTATTGCTAGGACAGCGAAATTTGCATTCTTACTTCTATGTCGCATGTCGTCCTTAAAATTTAACACATTTTTTGATGGATTTTGTTTTCAGGCTAGAAAATCCTGGAATAGTAAGGAAAATCTATCTTTGGCCTGTTAAGCCAGCCTGGGGCAAGCGGGTTTTAGATTTATGGTAGAATACAGGGAGTGTGGCTTAATAGTGAAAGAGCAGGAAGGACAATGCCCTTGTATCAGGAACTTACAAAACGCTTTAGCGAGCTTTTGCAGCTTGAACATCGACCAGTGGGTCTGGCGTTTGTTGAATCTTTTCCCGAAGGTGTGGAACACCAAAAGACGAGCGTACCCTCGGCGTGCACGTTCTGGCGCCTGGCCGAAGATGGCGTCTTCTTTGCCACTGCTGATGATCATCAACAATGCCCGATTGGCATGATGACGATGGGCTTCCAGATGTCTGAATCCGCTCAGGAGCGTGCTCAAGGTCTGGTCGGGACGATGGCAAGCGTTGAGTATTTTTCTCCTGATGAAGTTAGCGCTTTGCCAGTGGTGACAAAACCCCACGAGAGCATTATCTATGGTCGCCTGGATCAGTTGCCAGTAGAGGCTGATGTGGTGCTGTGCATCATCAATCCTCAGCAGGGGATGCTGGTGGCAGAGGCGCTTGGGCAGGTTAACTGGTTACAGGAGGGTGGTCTGGCTTCATTTGGTCGTCCTACTTGCGGCGTGATACCGCGTACGATGCAGACCGGGAAAACCTCGCTGAGCTTTGGCTGTATAGGTGCGCGGACCTACGTGGAAATGACTCCAGCGGAAATGGCCTTGATGATTCCGGGAAGCGAGTTTGCGGGCCTGGTTGAGCGTCTGCATGTTATCGTGAATGCCAACAATGCCCTGGCACCTTATCATCAGCAACAAAAAGCAAGTTTGCCAGCCTAAAAAGCTTATCCTGATGTAGATGGCCTCGGCGATCCGCTTGCTCGAACTGGCAATGTTTTTCTGGCTCCTTCCTCTTACAAACTTTGCCCGATTCATTTCTGGCATTATCTGGTTTTTTAGAACGTATGGCTTTCTCCAGCCGTGAAGAAAACATATCTGCTTGATAGTTCTCTTCATCTGCGTAACGATACAGAGAACCCTGCTGTACTTTAGATACTTCCCTTTTTAAGGAAAATGCAAATGACTACAACGAAACAACAACTGGATGGGCAGCCCAAAGAGGCTCCGCAGGCCGCTATCGCTGAATCGATAGAGACCACTGCTCATCCGCTCCGAAATCCAGGCATGCCCCTGGATATGGGCTGGGTCCACCAGGTCCATGTGAATCGAAGCGCGGTCGAACGTCGAGCGGCGACATTGACCACGCGTCGAACTGTCAAGAAAGAGTGGCAGGCTGCCTGGCTCTTACGAGCAGTTACCTGCATTGATCTGACAACCCTGGCCGGTGATGATACCCCTGGCAATGTCGAACGACTGTGTGCCAAGGCTCGCCAGCCTGTTCGTCAGGAGCTGCTGGAAGCTCTGGGTGTTGGGGACATGCAACTTACCACTGGCGCGGTTTGCGTCTACCATAACCTTGTGCCGGTCGCGGTTGAGGCGTTGCGTGGCACAAACATTCCCGTTGCCGCCGTTTCGACCGGTTTTCCTGCTGCCCAGAATCCCCTGGACTTGAAGCTGGCAGAAATTGAGGCCTCGGTCAAGGCTGGCGCACGCGAGATTGATATTGTTATCTCCCGCGCCCACGTTTT
>DASSXK010000383.1:0-6179 GCA_035703945.1 Ktedonobacteraceae bacterium
CTCTATATGGGCAAGACCCCGGAGATGATGCGCTTCTTCTCCGAATTTACTGGCGTGGAATATCCCTATGAGAAGTATGCTCAGACGGTCGTCGAACTCTACACCGGCGCGATGGAGCACACCTCCGCGACCACCCATAGCTTTGCCCTGCTGACGGATGAACGGGCGGCGCTGGACTTTGACCTGGTTCCGGTGGTTGCACACGAACTGGCCCACCAGTGGTTTGGAGATCTTGTGACCTGCCGCGACTGGTCGAATGGCTGGTTGAACGAAGGTTTCGCGACCTATTTTGAAGAGATGTGGGGCGAGCACGACCTGGGTAGAGATTACTTCAAACAGTCGATGCTCAACCTCAAAAAGGGCTACCTCGCGGAAGATAGCCAGTATCGTCGCCCGATTGTCTACCATGTGTTTCACGACGATGGTTTTGAACTGTTCGATGGGCACATGTACAACAAGGGTGGCTGGGTCCTGCATATGCTGCGGCACCAGCTCGGAGACAAGGCCTTTAAGCGGGCGGTCAATTACTATCTCAAGCGCAATCGCGAGCGCGAGGTTGTGACCGCCGATCTGGAGCGGGCCTTTGAGGAGAGCACTGGCCGCAGTCTGGGCCTGTTCTTCCAGCAGTGGGTCTACCAGAGCGGCTATCCCGAGTTTGAGGTCAGCTATAGTTGGGATTCGGAGAACAAGCTGGCAACGCTCAAGATCAAGCAAGCCCAGAAGACGGATGATCTGACCCCTTGCTTTGTGACGCCGGTCGATCTCTCATTTACGCTCCCCGCGTCAGCAAAGGCCGCGAAGGATAAGCAAACGACCGATACCGTCGTGGTAAAGAGACGCGTCGTTGTGGGAGAAGATGGCGAGCCTGAAAGCGTCTTTGTCTTCCCGTTGGAGCAGCAGCCGTTGCTGGTCCGCTTTGATCCCGATGGTTGGTTGCTCAAAACCCTGAAATTTGAGTTGCCTGTCCAGATGACGCGCTATCAACTGGCCAATGATCCTGATATTCTTGGACGAATCGAAGCGGCCGAGGCGCTGGGAAAAGCGGCGGATGGCGAGAGCGTTGCCGCGCTCAAAGAGGCGTTGCTGCATGATACATACTGGGCGGTGCAGGTCGCAGCCGCTGATGCCCTGGGTTCAATCGCGACCAGCGCCATACAGGACATCCTGCTTGAGGCTCTGCCAACCTTTGATCCAAAGGCGGGTTCACGTGTCCGTGCCGGGATTGTAAGCGCTCTGGGAACCTTCCAGGCCAATCAGTACCCCGAACTGGCTCCCCGTTCTGCCGAGGCTCTGACGGCCCTGCTGGAGAAAGGTGACATCAGCTACCTCGTCGAAGCGGGCGCGGCGGAGAATCTTGGCAAAACACGTGTCGAGGGCAGCGTCGATACCCTGCTGAAATTCGTAGATCGTGAATCCTGGATGTACCAGAGCCAGCGCGGTATCTTCCGAGGATTGGGAGCATCCGGCCAGGATCGTGTCGTTGATAAGCTGGCAGAGTACCTGCTGGACCAGGAGCGCCATCCTCAATTCCGGGCGATGGCCGCTATTGGCCTGGGTGTTGTGGGCGAGAACCGCTTGTTCTATAGCGAAGAGGCCCGTCAACGCGCCGTAACGGCTCTCTGTACGGCGGTGGAGCATGAACACTGGTTGCGTGCCCGTGCGATTGCGGCGCGTGCTCTGGGTAATTTTGGGGAGAAGAGGGCGATTGAACCCCTGGAACGTGCCGCCAGCCGTGAACTGGATTCTGCTGCACAACGGAACATGCGTGTAAGTGCGCAGAAATTGCGTACAACAGACAAAGGTACCGATCAACTGAACCAGTTGCGTAAAGAACTGGATCAGGTGAGACAGCAGAATAACAAGCTGCGCGAGCAAATGGAAGCCCTTGAGGCGAAGGTCAAATAGGCCAGGTCTCAAAAAATTAAAGTTTTTTTCAAAAAAGCCGAATGGTTGATCTCCACGATTGACATTCGGCTTTTTTACGGTGTTCGTGAGCCTTTCAGCTCGGATGCGTTGGGATTCTGTGCTGTCAATCGCCCTCGGTCGGTTTTTATAAATTCCTCAAAACTCGTTAAATCTCTTTTTAACTGCATTTTTGAAGACAATGATTCATATAGTTTAAAAGGCACTGCACGGCGAAAACGTCGAAACTATCAAACGAGATCTTATAAGCTTATAGATACTTATCTACAAAATACATTCATAGAATCATGGACTTTTGTGATTATTTTTGTAAAAACGCGATTATAGTTGTTGCTTAAGTATGAATGAGCATGTAATGCTTGTTTTGCATCGTAATTGCTTCATTTATAACTGGAATTATTAAATTATAGCCCAATCAGGCTATATGTCAGATTGTTTCTTTGTGACTTTTTGAAAAAATGTTATTATCCTCCTAGCGCGATTTATCCGCATCTATCGATTGTAGGTTTTGCATATAGTTGCAAAATTGTAGAGATAAGATAAGCCGCGTGAAACATCGGGTGTGTAAGTCGGTAGGAGAGAATTCATTGCAATTACACCAACGTGTGTACGACTACATTAAGAAACTAAATGTAAAGAAATTTGTAGGAAAAGGTACTGTAGTAGCAGCAGTCGGTATAGTATCGGCGGGAGCCGTGCTCGGTCTCAACGTTACAGGTGTACAGGCGGCTTCGTCTTGCTCTGCTGGAGATCAGGCATATACTGTTGTACAGAACGATACACTTGGTCAGATTGCTAGTCAGCACGGAGTGACATGGGAGAGCCTCGCTTCCCACAATCATCTTGCTAATGCAAATTTGATCTACATAGATCAGACTATTTGTATCCCTGGTAGTGGCAGCGGTAGTGGTGGTAGTAATAACTCGCAGTCGAGTGTTGCAACTCAAGCTTATGTGCAGAATACGTCGAATAATGTAGGCCGTGGAAATGGCTTTCCGTATGGTCAGTGTACCTGGTGGGCGGCTGAGCGCTACCACCAGATCCACGGTTCCTACATTCCCTGGAACGGCGACGCAGGCATGTGGGCTGGCGGTGCGGCTCAATCAGGTTGGTCCGTCTCTGGAACTCCACGCGTAGGTGACATAATGGTGCTTGCCCCTGGTGTCCAGGGAGCATTTTATGCTGGCCACGTCGGAGTTGTAGAGCAGGTGCTCGGTAATGGTGACGTGATTGCAAGCTCAATGAACTGGGGTAACAATCCCGGTGCAGTGACCTACAGCCAGTTTTCTCCAGGTTATGGAGTCAGCTTCGTTCACCAATAACGCAGGTCCAATGTACCATGTTTTGTGGCTAGACAAAGCCTGGTACGCACCCTAAAAATAGTATAACACACCCGTAGCAAGAGAACCAGAATGTTTAACATCCTGGTTCTCTTGCTTTTTTTGTTTAGTTTAGCGGGCAATCATACGCTCGCTATACTCATTTTTATGCATCAACCAGACATAGGCATCTTCTAACGTTGGTTCTGCAAGAGTCGCACCGACCCGATTCGCTGGATCTCCTACGACCCGATATTGCATGCCTGAGCCCAGGGGCAGCGTTGAGACAATTGTGAAGTTTCCGGCTGGCTTCGGACCCTCCGTCGTGATCTGCCAGACCTTGCCACGTGTCTCTGCAAGCATTTCCGGGATCGTGCCCTGGAAGATGTTCTGTCCACTTTTCATCATTGCCAGGTTGCGGCAGGTTTGCGCAATATCTTCAACGATATGGGTTGAGAGCAGGACTGTGCGATCCCCGGCCAGGTCTGACAGCAGGTTGCGGAAGCGGATGCGTTCCTCGGGATCAAGTCCGGCCGTTGGTTCGTCAACGATCAGAAATTTGGGGTCGTTCAGCAGGGCCTGGGCAATGCCTGCCCGGCGTTTCATACCGCCCGAAAAGGTCTTCAGCTTGCGCGTGGCGACATCGCTGAGCGAGACCATTTCCAGCAGTTGCTCGACACGTTTCTGGCGATAGGCGCGGTTATCCAGACCTTTCAGGATGCCCACGTAATCCAGGAATTCACGAGCACTCAGGTCTGGATAGAGACCCAGATCCTGAGGAAGATAGCCCAGCTCGCGCTGAACTGCTGTTCGTCCCTTGTCAGTTGACATATCATGTTCGCCGATCAGCAGTTTTCCACTGGTTGGGCGCAGAATTCCGGCCAGGATACGCATCAAGGTTGTTTTGCCTGCTCCGTTGGGTCCCAGCAGTCCGAACATTCCATTGGGAATCTTCAAGTTAAGGTCGTTCAGGGCGTGTACATTGCCTTTATAGATTTTATTGAGTTGTGTGATTTCTATCTGCATGGTTGTTGCTCCTTTTTTGACTGGCTATAGTTATTGTTGAGCCTGGTACCATTTCAAGCCCTGGCAGAGGGCAAAGACGGCGAGCAGTCCCAGTCCGACAAGCAGGAGCAGACTTTCAAGTCCCTCCAGTGGGGTCGCACTCAGGAGCGGGTTTCCGCTGGCGTAGACTCCAAAGAGGCCCAGGCTGATCTGCGATCCCATGGGTCTAAGTCCAGGGATATAATCGAAAATTGCCGGAACGTTCCTGATTTTGATATTTCCCCAGAACCAGTAGCCGGCGAACAGGAACTGGTAGAGCGGAGTCCAGAGAAAAGCTGTGCAGGCGATCGAGAAGCCCCCGACAAAAAACAGGCCGGGCAGAATGATTGCGCTAAAGGCTTCGATTGCCAGAGGAATCGCCATCAGATTATGCGTTTCCGCGACGATGACGCCGACACCCAGCAAGTAGAAGGCAAAGATTGGAATGAGCGTTGCCAGTCCAGCCCCCAGGTATTTCCCAAAGATCCGGCTACTCAGCGAGCCGGGCATTGAGAGGAAAAGCTCCTCCACTTTGGTGCGACGATCACGCGGTAAGCGATCTGCCAGCAGTGCTCCAAAGCCGATTGGCAGTAGGTAGCTGATAAAGTTTGTCCAGTAGACAACGACCGTTTTTAGCGAGAAACGGCCAAGGTGGGTAAGCGTATCCTGTGCCCCTTGTGTGCGACCGATCAGTCCAACCAGGAGCAGGGCGATCAGAGTCATCGTGATCCAGAGGGCGCGGCGGCGGATCTGCATCCAAAATTCATAGCGTGCCGCACCGGCAAAGACTGCAAATTGATTCATATTATTCCTCACTCGCTCCTTTCAGCAAGCCTTCGGTATTGTGAAGCATCCACCAACCAAGCAAGAAGAACACCAGGGCTGTTCCGAGCAGTTCATAGCGATTTGTGAACCAGTCGGCTATCAGGTTCGCGGGCAGGGTCTCCGCGCCCAGAGGGGTCAGCGTAACCGGGAAAAGGTAGATTGGCCATAGCCAGTGTGTTGCAATCAGTGTATCTTTGAAGAGTATTTCTCCAATCCAGAGTGCCGCCAGCACAGCGGCCCCGGCTGTTCTGCTGCGCAACAGAAGCGAAATGCAGAGGCAGGCTCCAGCGCACCAGAGCAAGGGGGCCAGCCAGACCAGCAGTCCGAGCACAAACTGCGCGAAAGCGGGCCAGTGTGGCTCTACCACCGGTACGAAATCGAGTTTTAGAGCCAGCAAGATTCCAGAAGAGAGCAGCGCGACCCCCGCCGAGCACAGCAGTATCAAGACGATACGTGCCATCGCCGTGCGGTAATATTTGCGCGGAAAGGTCAACTGCAATTCCAGGGACGGATCGAGCGGGGCGACCGTTCCGATGATAATCCCCGCCCCGATCGGGATCATCATCTCCAGGCCCGCGCTGAGAAAGCGCGAGGGCTCGGTATTGATGTATTTCAGTAGCAGGGAGAACAGGCCAACTCCGAGCATCACCAGGATGGGCGTCAGCAGGACCTTGCGCCCCATCAGGCGAATTTCATAGCGTATACGATCGAAAAACATGTAAAACTCCAATTATGCAGTATTACTTCCAAATTTTGGGCCAGACAATCGATAGGTCATTTGATTTTCATGATTTTAAGCTTGAATAGTTATTTGTCAGGCGAGCATTTGTGGCTGGCGCCTGGAGTACAACATTGCGATAAGGATGCACAGCAGAGCGAGCCCAATGATCAGCGGACTCGTCTGCCAACCAGGATTCGGCGAGTAGCCGATGACTGGCATAAAGTACACAAGTTTGGTGTGCAGGGTCTGCGAGGCCTCCAGAAGTATCGAGCCAAGCAGCGCAATCCCTGAGCCAATCAGAATCGCCAGCAGCATCGCGAAGGACGCCACCAGCAGCATCGGCCCCA
>DASSXK010000543.1:0-3335 GCA_035703945.1 Ktedonobacteraceae bacterium
AAGGCAGATCTCCCACAATCGCGTGCATCCTGGGTCCGCCCGGCACGTTCGCCAGCACCTGATCGGCCTGACGATTATCGCCCTGAGCGAAAACCAGCCAGCGTTTCTCAGGCTTCCCAACCTCGAAAAGGATACGTTTACCCGTTCTGTGCTTCTGCTCCTCTTCGTGATAGGAGATGCGTTCGCCCTGAAAATACTGTTTGGCAAAGACGGCCGTCGTCTCCACATCCTGGCGTTCCTGCTCGATGCCAAAGGCATCATAACCAGCCGCCAGGGCCAGAAAGAGCGTCGTACCACCGCCCGCCAGAGGATCAAGGATTCGCAGCCGTTCTGTCACACGATCCCGGTAATCCCCAGCGTACAGCGCCACATTCAGCAGGACGCGCGTAAAAATCTCGTTTGTCTTGCCTTTGTAGCGACGAGCCTCCGCCATTTCAAGCGGCACGAACGGTCGGAACGCTGGATCAAATGGACGCAACAAAGGTCCAGCGATCTCACCTATCTGGTCAAAATATTCATAAATCTCGCTAGTCGCTCCCAGTCGCGAGAGGTATTCGATCTGAAGCTGTGTCAAGGCTTCCAGCGTGTCCACAAAAGACACTAACAGATAACCTTGACCGGCCAGGTTCACAGGTTCAGCCTTCACTATGTCGCGTCCAACCGGACTGGCAAGCAGCTCGGGAATAGCAAGCTGAGCCGTCATATTCGCATACTGGGTACTGCGTTGAGGCGTAATTTTGAGCGCAATTTTCATGGAAAAAGTATATCATCACAGCCCACGAAATGCACGTACATTTGACCTTCCTTCCTGGCCGTGGAGAGACTACAATGAAGATAGCAAATACGACAAGTAAAAGAATGTGAAGGGAGTTGAAGAGAGTTATGCATATTGTAACCATCAATGAGATGCGTGACCTGGAGGCCCAGGCCGCAAAAAAATATAACCTGACATCTCCAATCCTGATGGAGAATGCTGGCAATAGCGCAGCAGAGATCCTTGCCAGACGCATCAATGAAGACCGTCCGCTGGAAGGCCTGAACATCCTGCTTCTGATTGGCCCCGGCAACAATGGTGGGGATGGGTTGGTCATGGCCCACCACATGGAAAAATGGGACGCTCATATCACCCTCTATCGTTGGAAAGAGCATCAACTTACCGTTCATGGCCGCGAGATCCCTGAAAGGGAAACGGCCTCGGAGCTTGAAAACGCCATCAGCAGTACCGATTATATTCTGGATTCCGTCCTCGGCACCGGTCGCTCACGTCCCTTACCCCAGGATCTGCGCGATCTATTCGCCCGTGTTCAGCGCGAACGCCAGCAGCGCCCAGACCTGAAACTGGTCGCCATCGACCTGCCAACCGGCATGAATGCTGATACCGGCGAGGTTGATACCGGCACGATTCCTTACGACATCACAATCACCCTGGCCTGTCCCAAACAAGGCTTTTTCTTCTTCCCCGGTCGTGAATACCTGGGAGAACTCTACGTCGGCGACATCGGCCTGCCAGCAGAACTGGAAGAGCAGCTTAAAACCGATATGCTCACCGGCAGCTTGATCGAATCCATCCTGCCCAAACGCCCTCTCAATAGCAACAAGGGATCATTTGGTAAAGTCATGCTGCATTGTGGTTCACTGCCCTACCCCGGCTCGGCCTATCTGGCTGGCACCAGCGCAGCCCGCATCGGTGGAGGTTTAATCACGCTTTCAGTCACGGAACAGATGCTCCCGATCTATGCCAGTTCCTTCCACGAAGCCACCTTCACCATGCTTCCAGCGGAAGAAGAAGGCAGCCTGGCACGCGTCAAAGTCCTGACGGAAAAACTGAAAGGCTACAAAGCCCTGTTGCTAGGACCCGGCCTAGGACAATCGCCCTATACCCGCGAAGTGATCATCCAGATATTGGAATATCTTCGCTCGCAGCCAGCGGATGAGCGCCCCCACCTTATCATCGACGCCGATGGCCTCAACAATCTATCGGATCTGGAACAATGGTGGCTGTTGTTGCCCTCACAAACCATCATCACACCACATCCCGGCGAGATGGGACGTCTCTGCAAAGGCGAAAAAGTTTCTGGAGGTGGCATAGATCGTCTGGATCTGGCCCGACGCAAGGCCCAGGAATGGAATCTCAACCTCGTCCTGAAAGGAGCCTGCACGATTGTCGCCAATCCCGAGGGACAGACACGAATGAACTTCCATAGCACCCCGGCCCTGGCAACCGCCGGAACCGGCGATGTCCTGGCCGGCATGATTGCAGGCCTGCTTGCTCAGGGTGTAAAGCCTTATGATGCAGCCAGCGCTGCCGTGTACCTGCATACCTCGGCCGCAACATTGGTAACAAATCGGATCGGTCAGGCAGGTCTGCTTGCTTCGGACCTGTTGCCCGAAATTCCACGTGCGATCTACAAAAACCCAAACTGGCCTTTCCTGCCACAACGCTGGTAATCTAAAGTGAGGAACAGCACACAACACTGATAAGCCCGACTCCAAATCAACCTGGAATCAAGAAGAAGACCACGCAGGCAATCAGGTAAAGCGCGACAAGTTGTACGCCAGCCAGCCAGGAGGTTTCACCATCCAGGCTGATAAGCGAGAATACAATTACCGCCGCTGCCATCACAAGTAATTCCAGTGGCTGAAAGATTAGATCTAAGTGGGGGCTATAAAACAGTCCCACCAGAACCAGGAGCGGCGCGACAAGCGTCGCGACCTGGATCGACGAGCCAGCCGCAATCGCCATACTCAAATCAACGCGATCTTTGAGGGCAATCACCAGTGCGCTCGTATGCTCTGTTGCATTCCCAACAATCGGAATAATCACCAGACCAATAAAAACCGGGGACCAACCAATAAGTTTGGTCACGGGCTCAATCGCCCCAACCAGAAGTTCACTATTCCAGGCTGTTCCAATTGTTGCTCCACACAGAATCAAGAGCGTCAACCAGGGAGGAGGGGGTTTTGTGCCAGTACTCATCACCTCACGGGCTTCGCTCTCGCTGTTTGCTTCTTCAGCCTCATCGCCAGTCTCTCGGGGTGGCCGAACAGCATGCTTACCGAGGCGATGAGGGATACGGCGCTCAGCATGCAGGTGGAAAATATGGGTCGCAAGGTAGAGAGCATACACGAACAGGAGGATAATCGAAATCGCCACACTCATTGTCTCGATCCGACCGGGATCTTTAATCAGCAGCGAAGCAGTCGCCGGTAAAGCGAGAGCAGCGACGGCAAGGGCCATCATCGAAGCAAATTGCCCGGCATCGCGGGCATTAAAATATTGTTTTCCCCAACGCCAGCCACCAGCCGCAAGGGACATTCCTAAGACAAGCAACGCA
>DASSXK010000705.1:0-7255 GCA_035703945.1 Ktedonobacteraceae bacterium
TTTGGAAAATCGGAAGATACGTGGCCGCTCATTTCCCGGTTGTCGATGGCGTGTGACTGTTCCAGCTTCCAGAAAACCAAACCCAAGCGCCGCCAATCCTGGCAGCGCCAGCCCATTCTTGTCAAAGCCGCCAGCGAGCCCCACTGGATTAGGAAAATGGAGGCCGAAGACCTCCCGCTCCAATCTTGGTGATGTATAGGCGTTCGCCGCCTCGATAATTTTGAGCATAGCTTTGGATTGAGAGGCAAAAGCCAACTGCTTCATCACCCAGTGATGCGCGGCCTCAGGATCTTTGGCGGAGACGCGAAACATTGCCGGACGAATAACCGATTTAAATAGCATCACGAGCGCTCCTTGCAGCCTGCCCGAAAAGCTGCCTGCCGCTGCCCGGCTCGGCCAGACAGACCCCCTGTTCATAAGCAAGCGAGCCGCGCAGAAAAACCTGCTCAATCTTTCCCTTGATCTTTCGACCCGCGAAAGGCGTCCAGCCGCACCTGGAAAGCATTTGCTCGTCCGTCAGCGTATACTCCTGGTTGGGATCTATCAGCACGATGTCGGCATCCTTGCCAATTTCCAGTGCCCCCTTGGTTTTCAGACCGAAGATGCGAGCAGGATTCACGACGCAGCGTTTTATGATCTCAGCCAGCGGCACCTTGCCTTCACTCGCGGCCGTGAACAAGAGGGGCAGCATGGTTTGCACGCCGGGCATACCGGAGGGAGCTTTCTCATAGGGTTGATCTTTTTCTGCCCTGGTATGGGGGGCGTGATCGGTTCCGATCGTATCGATTATGTCGAAGTGTGCCCAGAGTGCCTGCTGGTCGCTTGCGGACCGAAGAGGTGGATTCACTTTACCATAATTGCCCAGTCGTTGCTGATCCTCATCGGTTAAGAAGAGATGTAAGGGCGTGACCTCGCATGTCACACGTACGCCTTTCTGCCTGGCTTCCTGGATAAGTTCAAGCTCGCGGGCCGTCGTTGTGTGGGCGATATGCAGCGTCCTGCCGGTCTTTTCGGCGATGGCCAGGGCGCGGCTCAAGGCGATCTGGGCGCTAAGAGGCGGACGAGCTTGATTGTGATCTTTCAGCCCAAGCCGACCAAAATATTGCAGCGATTGTTCGTCTTCAGCATGGACGACGAGTGGCTTGTCAAGCGGGAAGGTCGAAAAATGGTGATAGAGCGGCGTAAACTCTGTCACCAGCAGGGACCCGGTCGAGGAGCCCATATAGAGCTTGAGGGCCGCAATCTGCTCTGAGGCCGAGCGTGCTTCTTCACTATTTGTGCTGGTCGCGCCAAAATAGAAGCCATAGTCGACAACGGCTTTGGGAGCGACCAGGGCCGCTTTTTCCGTCAGGTGAGCCAGGCTATCGGTTGATGGCTGGGTGTTGGGCATATCAAGGATTGTCGTGACGCCTCCCGCCAGGGCGGCGCGCGTTCCGCTCAGAAAATCCTCTTTCTGTGTCCCGCCCGGCTCACGAAAATGGACATGCGAATCGATAAAGCCTGGTAAGACCATTCGTCCCGTTGCATCAATGACCTGTTCATCAGGCTCAGGGGTAAGATTTTCCGCACGTTCAACTATTTTCTCGTCGCGCACACGAATATCCAGGCGGACAGGACCCTCCGACAACACAACGATACCACTGCGAATCAACATTCGTTCGTTTTCCTCAATACTGTATTTGAACCCTCAACCAGCTATATGAATCTTCCTGATCTATATAAATGCAGCAAGCAATCACTATTGCAAAGTGTATTTCATATAGCCATAGAAAGCATGATGGGGAAATAGGCGAGGACCTCTCGCGTACCAGCAGGGGAGCATGATACTCCCCTGAGCCCTCTAGAATGTACCACTGGTTGACGAAATCGGCAAGTCGTTGCGGAGCAGCTTCGGTGTGGATCAGACACGTGGAAATGGTACGACCCATATCCAGACGGCCGCGACGAAGGCGAAGCTACCTGCGATCACGAAGAGGTGAAAGATCTCATGGAAGCCCAGTACACGCGGGAATGGATCGGGCCAGCGAAGTCCATAGACGACCGCTCCAATAGTGTAGAGCAGACCGCCCAGGAGTAGTGTTCCCACCATTTGCCAGGGGAGCACCGCCAGCAAAGCTGGAAGCGCCAGCACCACAACCCAACCCATCGCGACGTATAGACCAGCCGTGACATAGCGGGGCAGCTTGAGGAAGAAGATCGCGACCCCAATTCCCAGCAGGGCCAGTATCCAAATCAGGCTCAAAATCGAGATACGCAGGTTGCCGGACAGGACATTGAAACAGATTGGTGTATAGGTTCCGGCGATCAGCACAAAGATGTTGGCGTGATCGACGGAGCGCAGGACCCGTTTCGTCACAGGTTCCCAGCGTCCGATATGATAAATGGCGCTGAGCGTGTACATCTCGATCATGCTCAGGCCAAATATAAGCATCGAGAGGAGGCGAGGACCATCGGAGCGCGTTCGCCAGCAGAGGACCACTGTCAAAATCACCGCCAGGACGGCGGTGATCGCATGAAACCAGCCGCGTAGCAGCGGCTTGTCCTCATTAGGGGGCGGATTAATTGCCGGATCAAGAGGCTTTTGCTGTATCATTGTGTTTTTTATCTTTCTGCTGCCAGTAGCAGACATATTTTTTATCTTCTCTGCTTATATAGATAGTTCTATATCGAATTTTGTTTCATTATGATAGACCTCTCAGGTCGATTTGGATTGGATTGGCTGAAAAGATTGGTTGGCAGCATGGTTTTATGCCAGCGGCAGATGAATCTCAAAGGTTGACCCCTGTCCCTGCTGGCTGAAAACCTGGATCGTGCCGTGATGTGCCTGGACAATCCAGTGCGTAATTGCCAGCCCCAAGCCGCTTCCGGTGGGTTGTGTTGCTTCGGAAGCAAGCTCATTGGCAACGCTGGTATCGTGGTGGCGCGCCCGATCTACCTGATAGAAGCGGTCGAACAGATGAGGCAGGTGGGATGCTGCGATCCCAGGGCCATTGTCGGTGATTCGAATGATTCCCAGGTCGTTGCCACCTGGCACTTCCCGTCGACTGAGGTTGAGGCTGACAAAACTGCCTGTGCCAGAGCTATATTTGATCGCGTTTTCAACCAGATTTGTCATTGCCTGACAGAGTTGCAGACGGTCGCCGCAGACTGGCAACTCGGGTAACTCACCGGGACGCAGCTCGATCTGTTGCTGGCGAGCCAGCGGCGACAGACGTTCAATCACTTCCAGGGCAATATCGCTGAGATCGAGCGGCTCCAGGTGTAAGGAGATATTGTTGCTATCGGCTCGACCAAGCGTCAGGAGATCGTTGATGAGCCGTGTCATATGTGTGCTTTCGGCCTGAATCGTGCGCAAAATTTGCTCGTATGCTTCGGCTGAACGGGATTGTGCCAGCCCTCGGCTGACCTCCAGATCGATAATGCTCAGGGGCGTTCGAAGCTCATGGCTGGCATCTGAGGTGAACTGACGCTGACGTTCAAAGGCTGCCTCCAGACGGCTGAGCATCCGGTTAAAGGTCATGGCCAGCATGCCTAACTCATCATGCGTCTGGAGGGGGATACGGCGGCTCAGGTCCGTCTCGCCGATCTCATTGGCGGCTTGCGTCAGAAGGGAAACGGGCCGCATGGCGCGGAGCGAGAGCCAGTAACCTCCGATCGTCGAGAGGCTAAGAATCCCCAGCCAGGAAGCAGCGAGACTAATCAGCAGAAGCAGCTCGTTGCCGTTGAGTCCCTGGCGTGAGAGCCCAAGCAGCAGCGTACCCACGATATGGCCGTGGGATTGGATCGGCGTGAGCAACACCAGGTAATCCGTTGTAGGAGCTTCACGTCCGGAACGGTCAGGATGCGCGTACTTTTGCAGGTACTTTACTTCGCTTCTCTGCTCGGCGGTCCGTTTTTGGATTGTAGCCAGATCCAACGCAGTCAAAGGACCCATTTGATTGATGACCTGCCCCCTGGGATTCACGATCAGGAAGGCCGGAAGATCGCCATTGGCGATCCCGCTTGTAAGCGGCTGATCCTGGAGTTTGATCCGCTGGCCGCTTTCGCTGTAGGTGGCGCTGATCTCGTCCGCGATCGACGTGAGCTTGTTCTGGGCGGCGTTTTCCAGATTGATCACGCCAGCAATGAATATACCCAGGGCGAAGATAAACAAGGTGATGCCGAGTATCAGCAGATACCAAAGTGTCAGGCGCACACGAATCGTCTGAAGCCATACTGGAAACGATTTCGACGGCATTACTTCTACTTGCATCATTTCTTCACCTCGCTGGCTGATGTGTCGGGTATTCGTAAGCGGTAGCCACTTCCGCGTATGGTCTCGAACAGCTTGATGGCGGCGGGATCATCAATCTTGCGGCGTAGTCGACGCAGATAGACATCCACGACATTAGAGGTACATTCAAATTCATAGCTCCAGATGTGGTTTTCGATCATCTCGCGCGTGATCATCTGATTGGGATGGCGCATAAAGTATTCAAGCAGGGCGTATTCTTTGGCAGTCAGGCTGATTGCGTGACCGGCACGCTCTACCAGATGTGTGGCGGGGTCGATGCTCAGATCTGCGATCTCCAGCAGGGGGCCGCGCTGCGTACCGTTGCGACGAAGCAGCGCCCGCAACCTTGCCAGCAGTTCGTTAAGGGCAAAGGGTTTCACCAGATAATCGTCCGCGCCGCTGTCGAGTCCCTTGACGCGGTCGCTGACGGTGTCACGGGCGGTCAGCAGCAGAATCAGTGTCTGGAGCTTGCGCTGGCGCAGGGTGCGGCAGACCTCCAGACCATCCATCTTTGGCAAGAGAATATCCAGAATAATCGCATCATAGGGAGCGGATTTCGCGAAATCCAGCCCCTCTTGTCCATCATAGGCCTGATCTACAGCATAGCCTTCTTCCTCAAGGCTCAGCTTGAGCGATTGGCTCAGACGCTGGTTATCTTCAACAATCAGTAAACGCATAATCTTCCTCTTTACTATTTAGATGCTAGCGGCCTGCTCCCTGTGCTGCTGAACAAGCGTATTGCGATGAGACTGTTCGATTCTTTTAGATTGAATCTATGCTCAAGTATGCCATTTTTAGATGACGGCCAGATGACAAAAGGCCGCCAAAGAATTCATCTGGCCGTCATCTCTAGCGCTTACACTTCCTTTAGATCGCAGCGCATACGGCTGTTATGAGGCCGGGCTGCATGGCTCGCTCTGCGATTAGAAACTTCTGTTGGAGGTCATATGCTACTGGATCGCTTGCGTTATGAAGCGCGTATCCTGGGAAAATGGGCATTTTTGACGCCTTTTCTTGTGATGTCCGTCTTATCCGCTTTCCTGGTTTTATTGAAATTTATGTTGCGCTGGGTTGTGGCATTGCGCTTCTCTCAAATGGCGACGGCTGGCCTGGAGATGTTGGTACCCCTGGCTATGGGAATTGTGATCGCTACCCTGATCTCGACTGATCCAGCGATGGAGCTACAACTGACATTAAAAAAGTCGTTTCGGATGACGGCACTGTCTCGTCTCGTCCTGGTCCTGGCCTGGGCGGCCCTGGTTGAACTTGTCTCCTGGTGCCTGGCTTTTGCGCTCAACCTCTGGCGGGTCCCTCTACAGCTTTCTGGCTGGTCGGGCCTGGGGCTGGCCTTGAGTGGACAACTGACCTGGCTGTCACCACTGCTTTTCCTGGCTGGTTTAGGTCTCTGCCTTTCCTTGCTTATACGTAGCCGTGCCGCCAGCGTTGCCCTGCTAGGTGGACTCTGGCTGCTGGAGCTGCTGGCATATGGCATCTTTATCACCTATGGCTGGTTGCATCCGCTCTTCCTTTTTCCGACCACCCAACGGCCAGATATTCAGTTCTGGTTCAGCAATCGCTTTGAGCTGTTAGGCCTGGCGCTGCTGCTATTTATCCTTGGTTGGTGGCTGCTGCGTAACTCAGAGCTGCTTCTGCAAACCACAAAAAGTGGGGAATAACTTGTAGGAGGCGCGAGAGCGCCGTTGCGAAGTGTCTTGTAATCGCAAACGGCTATAACTTGACATAATAAAAAACGAACTATAAGGAATAGGGTATTATGCAGATCTCAATCAAACAGTTGACGAAGGTCTATCGCGGAGATGTCCGGGCGCTAAACGGGATCGATCTGGAGATCTCTAACGGAATGTTTGGGCTGTTGGGGCCGAATGGAGCTGGCAAGACTACACTGATGCGTACGCTAGCAACGCTTCTTCGCCCGACGTCTGGTTCGATTCGCGTGGGGGAGTATGATGCCACCACCGAGCGCGGCCGCCAGGGCATTAAAAGCCTGCTTGGCTATCTACCCCAGGACCTGGGGATGTATCCCGACCTGACGGCGCGAGAATTTCTGGATTACATTGGAATACTGAAAGGACTAACAGATCGCAAAATCCGCCGGGCGCGAAGCGAAGAACTGCTGGAGATTGTCTCATTGCAGCAAGTTGCCAATCGCAAATTAAAAACTTACTCGGGAGGCATGAAGCGGCGTGTTGGCATTGCTCAAGCCTTGCTGAATGATCCCAAACTCTTGATCGTAGATGAACCAACGGCTGGACTTGATCCCGAGGAGCGTATTCGCTTCCGCAATCTACTCTCTGATCTGCAAGGGGACCGGATTGTTTTGCTCTCGACGCATATCGTCGAAGACATCTCTCAGGCCTGCCGTAACCTGGCTTTGATCAAGTCCGGTCGGGTGCTGTTTCAGGGAACGACGGCCGAGATGGTTCAGGCGGCCCAGGGCAAGGTCTGGTTGATCACAACCGCCGGGATGCGACCAGAGGGGAATTTTACCCAGATTTCCGCGCTCAACCTGGGTGCAACCAATCAGTATCGTGTGGTTGGCGAGCGTCCGGTTGGAGGACAGGTGATTGCGGTTGAGCCAAACCTGGAAGATGGGTATGTCTGGTCTATGCACCAGCAGCGCGCAGGATCGGAAGCCTTTACGGCCTGATCTGAATTGAGCGAAATAGGAAGATTTGAGGAAGATTTGAGTATGAGATAAGGAAAAAAGAGATGCAGTCGTTTGCAATGTTTTCGGGCTCCTTTCGCTATGAATTTCGGATGCAGTTCAGGCGTCCGGCGCTCTGGCTGACCTTTCTGGGTCTGGCAGTTCCGTTGGGGTTGATTTATAACGAAGCCTTGAAGGGCTGGCGGGTTGAGGCTTCGGTCTCGGGAGTAGTTACGGACCTGACCTTTTTTATCGTCAGCGCCTTTCTACCCATCGGTGTAGGCAGCTTGCTGGCGGATCGTTTGACCCGCGATCGC